>JAFAWJ010000460.1 GCA_019242065.1 Chloroflexota bacterium | reverse complement strand
ACGCGATCAAGGACTACCCGAACCTCGCCGCCATTCCGACGTACTCGTGGACCAACTCGGCGTGTGCGATCGACGGCGCCCTGTACAGCTGGCCGCTGCACCGCTATCTACCCGGACTGGCGTACCTGTTCAAGAACACGGACATGTGGAACGCCAGGGTGGGTGCGGACACGGCACCACGTGACGCGACGGACCTGAAGAAAATTATTACGGAGCTCAACGATCCGCCCAACGGCGTCTGGGGTCTGGGCGCGGTCATCACCGGCATCGGCGGCGTGAATCTGGGCATCGGCGCGTATGCCAGCATTTTCGGCGCCCCCAACAACTGGGGCCTGGACGCCTCCGGTAACGTCGTGCGCGACCGCGAAACGGACCAGTTCAAGGCCGCGGTCGGCTACCTGCGCGATCTGTGGGCGAGCGGACTCATCTGGCCGGACGCACCAACGTCACAGGACGCACGCTCGAATTTCGTGGGCAAGAAATTCGCCATGTGCGTAGAGGGCTTCGGCAATCCCTGGAACGACTTCTGGTTGCGAGGCCTGCAGCAGACGCCACCGACGAACTTTGACCTGATGCTGCCATTCAGCGCCGACGCGTCGACGAAGGTCCAGAGTTATGTGATGGGCGGTTACAACTCGACCAACGTGATGAAGAAGGCAAATCCGGATCGCGTGCGGGAGCTCCTGCGCGTGGTGGACTATCTGGCCAAGCCCTTCGGGACGCAGGAGGACCTGCTCATCAGCTATGGATTGACTCCGTCCGACTACACGATCGGTGCGGATGGGAATCCGGTGATAACCAGCGACGGCAAGAGCCGCTCACAGTACGTGCCGTGGCAGTATCTCTCCGATCGACCGTACGCGACGTACTACGCCGGTATCCCCAGCTACGCCAGTCACGCCCACCAGGTGGAGCAGGTGCTCGCGGACCAGAAGATCGCAGTGGCCGACGTGACGCTGGGGTACGCGTCGGCGACGGCGACCTCGGCTGCCGGCAAGCAGGCTGAACAGGCGTGGCAGGACGGCATGGTGAACATGATTCTCGGCCGCGATCCGCTGACCAACTACGACCAGCTGGTGAAGGATTGGCAGAACGCGGCAGGCAATACGATCAAGCACGAATTCAACGACGCCATCGGATCCGCGGCACACTAGCCGGCGGACCAGGATTGGAAAGGACCGGCACGTTTGAAGCGCAGCACCGACAGAATCCTCACGACACATCCGGGGCGGCTGCCCGATCCAGACAACCAGGCCGAGATCATGGCGGCCCGCCGTCGCGGTGACCGGGCCACCTTCGACGAGCTGACGCGAGCGGGAATCCAGGATATGGTCCGCCGCCAGCGCGACATCGGTCTCGACATTCTCAGTGACGGCGAGTTCTGGAAGGTGCGCGACCAGCGCTATTACGACGAGCGCTGTACGGGCGTGCTGGTGCGTCCGCTCAAACCGGGCGAGCCGCCGCAGGGCCAGCTCGGCGTGCGCACCGAAGCCAAGATGCCGGAGTTCCGCCAGTTCTTCGAAATCTACGACCAGCTCGGCAATACGCCCACACCCAACGGTCGCACGCGACCACGCGAGGCCACCCGTCAGGTCATCAACGGACCAATCCAGGTGACCGACGGCGCGGCGGTGCGGCACGAGGTCCAGCGCACGAAGGACGCCATCGTCGCGATGGACGAGCGCGTGGAGGACTTCAATTTCCCGGTGCTCGCCCCCGGTTGGCTCGGCCACTCGCTGTACGACGAGTACTACCACGACCGCGACAAGTACAACTACGCGATGGCGGAGCTGCTGCGCAATGACTATCGCGCGGTGTTCGACGCCGGGTTCACCCTCCAACTGGATGATCCGGCGCTGTGCACACGCAACACGCGCTACGACCCGCCGATGAATCGGGCGGATTACCGCAAGGACTGCGAGGCGCGCATCGAGGCGTTGAACTGGGCGCTGGAAGGCATTCCGGCAGAACGCGTGCTGTACCACACCTGCTGGGGCAGCTTCCATACGCCACACACCACCGACCTCGATTTCGAATGGATCATCGACCTGCTGCCGACGATCAACGCGGCCACGATCTCCGTCGAAGCTGCCGACGTGCGACACGAGCTGGACTGGCAGTTATGGGAGAAGTTCAAGCTGCCAGACGGCAAGACGTTCATCCCTGGGGTCATCGCCCACAAGACCTCGACCGTCGAGCCGGCGGAGCTGGTGGCGTATCGGATCAAGCGCTACGCGAACCTGATGGGCAAGGAAAACGTCATCGCGAGCGTCGACTGCGGTGTCGGCGGGCGCTGCTATCCCGAGATTGGATGGGCCAAGCTCAAGTCGCTGGTCGCCGGTGCGCGGCTGGCGAGCCAGGAGCTCTGGGGTCACTAACGGTCGTCAGATGACGCCTTCGTCGGCCAGCGCGGCGATTTCGCTGGCGGACATACCCAGCAGCTCGCCGTAGACATAGGCGTTGTCCTCGCCGTAGCCTGGCGCGCCACGATCGATGCGACCTGGAGAATAGAAGGGCGACTCGCTCATCTTGACGGGTACCTCGTAGACCGGCCAACGCCCGATCTCGGTGCCGGTGACCTCGACCAGCCAGTCCAGGGCAGCCAGTTGGGGATCGTGCTCGTAGCGATCTTCCGAGTTCTGGCACACACCGGCCGGCACGCCCGCGGCTTGCAGGCGCGTCATGACGTCGTACGCGTCGCACGTGCGGGTCCAGGTGCTGACGGTGGCCTCCAGTGCATCCTGGTGCGCGACGCGCTCGGGCAGCGTGGCAAAGCGCGGATCGCTGGTCCACTCCGGGTGACCAGCGACCTGCGCGAGCGCGAGCCACTCGTCCTGGGTGAAGCAGGCGATGGCGACCCAGCGGTCGGTGCCGGCACACGGAAAGGCGCCGTGCGGCGCGGCCGGCACATATGGCGAGCGATTGCCGTAGCGCGACCACTCGCGGCCGTTGGCGGCCCAGTCCAGGATCGAGGTGCCGGTCACAA
>JAFAWJ010000344.1 GCA_019242065.1 Chloroflexota bacterium | reverse complement strand
CCAGTTGGCGGCAACCTTGCGCGGCGTCTTTCAACGCGCTATCGAGTCGGCTCGCCGCGTCCGCGGTTCGACCCGACTCGGGCAGGCGCCGTCGATCGCGTCCGCCGGCGTCAGCGTCGCACGCCGCGCCATTCCCGTCGACGTCCACGGTCAGCTTGCGGTGGTCCTGGGTGCCGGCGTCATGGCCCGCGCGGCAGCCGAGGCGCTGCTGGCCGCCGGCGCCCGCGTGCGCGTGCTCAATCGCACCCCCGCACACGCGGAACGGGTGATGGCCAACCTGCGGGGCGCCATCGAGATCGACGGCCTCGACACGCTCAGCGCCGCCCTGACCGATGCCGCGCTGGTGGTCGGTGCCACCGCCGCCCGCACCACGGTCGTCAACCTGGCCGACGTCCAGCAGGCCATGGCTCGCCGGACGCGGCCGCTGGTCGTCCTGGACATTGCCCTCCCCAGGGACGCGGATCCGCGCATCCGCGACGTGCAGGGCATCACACTCATCGACCTCGACGATCTCGAGCGTCTGTGTCCGGTCGATACGCCGACCCGGCATGCCGAGGCCGAGCACGCCGAGGCGCTGGCCGCCGAGGAAGCCGATCGCCTGGCCGAATGGCTGCGGTTTCGGGCCGTCAGCCCGGCCATCGCCGAGCTGCGCACGTATGCCGAGGGCGTTCGCACCGCCGAGCTGCGCCGCTCAGCATCTCGCCTGCGCGATCTCACCCCCGAGCAATTGCAGGCCGTGGACGCCCTGACGCACGGTATCGTCAAGAAGCTCATGCACGGACCCACCGTTGCACTGCGTGACGCCGCCATGCGCCAAGGCAACGTCGGCCGCTCGCGTACCCAGATCCTGGGCGTGCTCCGACCGCGGGGCTCGCGCGGAAGGACAGCCTGAACGACCAATGACCAACCTCCTTAATACGCCGCGCGCGCAGTTCCCTGTCGCGCGGCCCCGCCGACTGCGCCGCACCGAAAATTTACGGCGGATGGTGCGCGAGACGCGCCTGAGCGTCGACGGTCTGGTCTATCCGGTGTTCGTCGTACCCGGCGCCGACGTCCACGAAGAGATTCCCTCGATGCCGGACGTCTTTCATCAGTCGATCGATCGCCTGGTCGAGGATGCGCGCGAAGTCGCCGACCTCGGCATCCCTGCCATGTTGGTGTTCGGATTGCCGCACGCCAAGGACTGGGAAGGCTCGGAAGCCTGGGCGGCCAATGGCATCGTCCAGGACGCGCTGCGTGCCATCAAACGCGCCGCGCCGTCACTGGTCCTGATCGCCGACACGTGCCTGTGCGAATACACCAGTCACGGGCACTGCGGCATTCCCGGGCCAGAGGGTCAACCCGGCTTCATCGACAACGACCGCTCGCTCGAACTGATCGCACGCGCGGCGGTCGCTCAGGCCGAAGCCGGCGCGGACATCGTTGCTCCCTCGGACATGCTCGACGGCCGGGTCGCTGCCATCCGCGCGGCGCTCGACGGCCGCGGACTCGTGGATACGGCCATCCTCTCCTACGCCGCTAAATACGCCAGCGCGTTTTACGGCCCGTTTCGCGAAGCGGCCGACTCGGCGCCGCAGTTTGGCGACCGACGCGGTTACCAGATGGACCCGCCCAACGGCCGCGAAGCGGTGCGCGAGGTCGGCTACGACCTGGCCGAAGGCGCCGACCTGGTTATGGTCAAGCCGGCACTGCCGTATCTCGACGTGGTCCACGCGGTCAAGACGGCCTATCCCGACGTGCCGCTGGCTGCCTACAACGTCAGCGGCGAGTACGCGATGCTGAAGGCCGCCGCCGCCAACGGGTGGCTGGACGAGCGCCGCGCGGTGCTCGAAGCCCTGACGTCCATAGCCCGCGCGGGGGCGGATCTGACGATCACCTACTACGCCAAGGCCGTCGCCCGTTGGCTGGGCGCCGAGTCGCGAGCCGCAAGTCGCGAAGTCGCGAGTCCTGTGTAGGTGAGTACGCATCCGCGCCTGGCCACGTCGACTGCCAGATCCGCAGCGCTGTTCGCCGAAGCGCAGCGCCATTTGCCTGGTGGCGTCGACTCCCCCGTCCGCGCCTTCAAGGCCGTCGGCGGCACCCCCCGCTTCATCGCCCGCGGCAAGGGCGCCGTTGTCTGGGACGTCGACGACAACCAGTACGTCGACTATCTCGCCTCCTGGGGCCCCCTCATCGCCGGCCACGCCCACCCTGGCGTCGTAGCCGCCATCCAGGAAGCCGCCGCCCGCGGCACCAGCTACGGCGCCCCCATTCAAGCGGAAGTCGACCTCGCCACACTCATCCAGCAAGTCTTCCCCACCATCGACCTGCTGCGATTCGTCAACTCGGGCACCGAGGCCACCATGACGGCCCTGCGTCTGGCGCGCGCCTTCACCCAGCGTGAGCTGATCCTGAAATTCGACGGCGGGTACCACGGTCACGCCGACGGCCTGCTCGTCCAGGCCGGCTCGGGTCCGCTGACCCTCGGCCAGCCAGACTCGCCAGGCGTCCCATCCGCCGCCGCTCACCAGACCCTCTCGGTTGCCTACAACGACGTCGTGGCCGTCCGCGACGCCCTGCAAGCCCATCCGCGCCAGATCGCCGCGGTCATAGTGGAGCCCGTGGCCGGCAACATGGGCGTGGTCCCATCCGCACCTGGCTTCCTCGAGCACCTGCGCGAGATGACGCGCGAGCATGGCACCCTGCTGATCTTCGACGAAGTCATCACCGGCTTCCGCGTCGCCCTCGGCGGCGCCCAGCAGCGCTTCGGCATTCGACCCGACCTGACCTGCCTGGGCAAGATCGTCGGCGGCGGCTTGCCCGTCGGCGCCTACGGCGGACGGGCGGACATCATGCAGCAGGTCTCGCCGCTCGGACCCGTGTATCAGGCAGGCACGCTTTCAGGAAATCCGCTGGCGATGGCGGCCGGCTTGGCCACGCTGACGTTGCTGACAGAACCTGGCGTCTACGACCACCTGGAGCGGCTCACGGCTCGCCTGGTCGACGGACTGGCCGCGGCAGCCTCCGCCGCGGGTGTGCCCTACACCTCCAACCGCGTCGGTTCGATGTTCACGGGATTCTTCACCGATCAGCCCGTGACCGACTACACCTCGGCCAAGCAGGCCAGTGCGCGTCGCTATGCGCGCTTTTTCCACGCCCTGCTCGACCGCGGCGTGTACCTGGCGCCCTCGCAGTTCGAGGCGGGCTTCGTGTCGCTGGCGCACACCGACGCGGACATCGACGCAACCGTGAAAGCCGCCGCCGAGGCGCTGGCTGAGGCTACACTCTTGGCC
>JAFAWJ010000095.1 GCA_019242065.1 Chloroflexota bacterium | reverse complement strand
GGTGCGGCCCGATGGCAGCATCGTGGTCGGCGACCGCAATGGACGGATCGTCGTGCTCAAAGGCTGACCGAGGTTTTCGGCCCGCAGCATCCGCGCTGTCACCGCGAGCGGGATGGGATTGAGGTGAAGGGGTTTGCCCCCTTCGTTTGACAGCTCGGATGGAGCGGAGCGGGCCAGACCCGACCCTGAAAAGACCGTGCTTAGCCTGACGACCGGTCCGCGCCACCGCGGCGCATCGGGGCAGCCAGCACCCGCCCTCGGGCGCAATTCGGACACTGCGTCGGTTGGGTCGTGATCCCACGCAGACGAAACAGCTCCTGCTCGCCACTGCTGAAGACAAACCCGTCTCCGCACGACGAGCAGCGCAAAGCTTTATCGTCAATCAATCGCTCAGCCACCATCGCCCCCAAATTGTACTGAACAAGTATACGCGACCGACGCCCGAGACCCGATCGTTACCCTAGGCCGGTACTGGCACGGGCAGGTCGACGCGGATCGTCTCCAGCGCCGCGTCCATGATCGCCTGACTCTTCCCGTCGATGGCCACCAGCGGCAGCCGTGTGCCGCCCACCGGCATGCCAATCTTGTTGAGCGCGTACTTCAAGGGGATCGGGCTACTGGTCACGAACAGCGCATCGACCAGCGGCATCAACTGATGGTGGATCTCAGCCGCCCCAGACACGTCGCCCGCCACGAACGCGCGCATCATCTCAGCGATCTGGCGGCCGACCAGGTGGGCCGCAACTGACACGACCCCGTAACCGCCCAGGGCCATGATGGTGATGATGTCGCCGTCGTTGCCGCTCCAGACACGGAAGCCGTCGGGCGCACCACGGATGATCTCGCCAATCTGCTTGAAGTTGGCGCTGGCCTCTTTGATGCCGACGATGTTGGACACTTCACGTGCCAGCCGCAGCGTGGTGGCGGCCTCCATGTTGCGCGGCGACCTTGACGGAATGTTGTAGAGCACGACCGGCAGGTCCACGGCGCGTGCAATCGCGCTGAAGTGCTGGAAGAGCCCTTCCTGCGGCGGATTGTTGTAGTACGGCACGGTGCCCAGGATGCCGTCGACACCCAGGTGCGCCGCCTCGCGCGACAGCTCGATACTTTCGGCGGTGTTGTACGTGGTCGTCCCGGCGATGATGGCCGCGCCCCGCGAGCGTGCCACCTCGAGCGTGGCTTCAAGCAGCGCCAGCTTCTCGTGATTGCTGAGCGTGGGTGATTCACCAGTTGTGCCGCAGACCACCAGGCCCTCGCTGCCGGAGTCGAACAGGGCCGTCGCCAGACGCTTGGCGTGGTCGAGATCCAGCTTGCCGCTCGAGGCGTCGAACGGGCTGACCATCGCCGTAAGCAAACGTCCGAATGTCATGCATGCACCTCCAGGAAGTCGAAGTCGCGTGCAGCTGGTACTTGCCATCCGTATCGAGCCACGAGCTCGAACACCTGGATGGCGTTCAGGGCGGCGCCCTTTCTGAGATTATCACCCACTACCCACAGCGCCAGACCGCGCGGATGCGACGGGTCCTGGCGGACCCGACCGACGTACACCGCGTCTTCGCCGGCCACGGTGAGCGGCATCGGGTATTCGGAGTGGCATGGATCGTCGAGCACGACCAGGCCGGGCGCGCCGCGGAGAATCTTGCGCGCCTCGTCGGGCGACATCGGGTGTTCGAGCTCGACATGAATTGCTTCAGAGTGACCCACTTCCACTGGAACACGCACGCATGTCGCGCTGATTGGCAGGTCGGGCTCTGAGAAAATCTTGCGCGTCTCGTCGATCATCTTGCGCTCTTCGCTGAACAGGCCGTCACCCTTGTAGCTGCCGATCTCGGGGATCAGATTCTGGTGGATCGGATGCGGGTACTGCTCGTGGGGCGCATTCGGATCGGCCACCTGGGCGCGCAGCTCATCGACTGCCCGCCAGCCGGTGCCCGAGACGGCCTGGTACGTGTCGACGATGATGCGCCGGATCGGGTTGACCTGGTGGATGGGCCACAGCGCGACGACCATCTGCGTGGTCGAGCAGTTCGGCCCGGCGATGATGCCGCGGTGCACTCTGGCGGCAGCAGGGTTCACCTCAGGCACGACCAGCGGCACGCCGGGATCCATGCGCCAGGCGTTGGACTTGTCGACGTCGAGGGCGCCCGCCTCGGCGACGATCGGCGCAAACGTGCGGGCTTCGACGTCGCCGATAGCGGAGATCACAAAGTCCAGACCCTCGAACAGCCGAGGATCAGGGCGGGCGGCTTCGACCACGTGCTCGTCGCCGCGTACGGCGATGCGCTTGCCCGCGCTGCGCTCGGACGCAAACAGGCGCAAGCTGCCGATGGGCAGATCAGGGCGATCGCCGCTCTCGACGATGCGCAGAAACTCGCGGCCAACCTGGCCCGTGGCTCCGAGCACTCCGATGGCGTAGGTCATGATTGGAGACCCATGAGTGTATCGAGCCCTCGCACGAGACCCGTGTGTTTTGGCACCTCGCGCAGGGCAAGCGCCACGCCTGGCAGGTACGCCTCGCGACCGAGCGCATCGTGCCGAATGCTCAAGACCTGACCCACCGACCCGAACAGCACCTCCTGGTGCGCGTTGAAGCCGGGCAGCCTCACGCTGTGGATGCGCACCCCGCCCTGCACGGCGCCGCGCGAGCCCTCGAGTGTCCAGCGTTCCACGCGCGGATCGGGCACATCGCTCTCGCG
>JAFAWJ010000036.1 GCA_019242065.1 Chloroflexota bacterium | reverse complement strand
GGGGCAGAGTGCGCTCCACCGTCGCAAATGTGCCGGCTGAATCCGGTTATGGCCCATAGCAGGTACGAAGGCACCCGCCAGTATTTCCGCAGCTGGAAAATGCTGACTCAACCTCCTCATCGCAGATTGGATCAGGGAACCGGCGGGGCGTCAAGTGGCTGGGTTCCAGGCGCATTTGGTCGCCCCCGCGGTCAGTCGTCCTGCCGCGGCCACGGGCGCGATTTGGCGGTCCGCCTTGCTTTCGCGGGGTGAATGCACAGGGTCATACGACCAGGCACGCGCGAGCGAGGTCAGTGCGGTCCAATAGACCTCCTGAAGAAGTCAAGCGTCAGCAGCGTGCGGTGCAGCTTTTCGGCAGGCGTCCATCCGGCGCGATGACGCAGGCCCGGATACGCCATCAGCTCGAACGGCACACCACGCGCCTGCAACGCCGCTAACACCCGTGTCGACTGGTCGAACGTGACGTTGTCGTCGGCCATGCCGTGCAGGATCAACACCGCGCCAGCGCGCAGCTGCGGCAGGCGCGGCAGCACATCCGCGCGCTGGTAGCCGGCGGGGTTGTCCGCGGGGATCCCCATGTAGCGCTCGGTGTAGGCGGTGTCGTAGAGCGCCCAGTCCGTCACGGGCGCGCCGGCGACGCCTGCCGCGAACGGAGAGTCGGGCACCGTGAGGAGCAGCAGCGTCATATACCCGCCATTCGACCAGCCTCTGACGCCGATGCGCTGCGGATCCACGTACGGCAGTGATTGCAGGTACCCGACACCCACGAGCTGGTCCTCGACCTCCACAGTGCCAAAGCGGCGGTCGAGCGCCGTCTTGAAAGCAACCGAGCGGTTCGGCGTGCCACGGTTGTCGAGGCTGAAGAGGATGTAGCCCGCTTCGAGGAACAGCTGCTCCTCCGGACTCGGCCAGGTGCGCTTCACCAGAGCCCCGGCCGGCCCCCCATAGACGTTCACGATCACCGGGTAGCGCTTCGCAGGGTCGAAGTCGGGAGGCGTTCGCATCGACCACCAGAGTGTCTGCCCGTCGGCTGCCTTGACGGTGCCGAACGTCGGCAGCCGGTGATGCCACAGGTAGGGGTAGTAAGGATGCGCGGCGTCGAGTCGGTTTTCCTCGATCCAGCGGACGCGGCTGCCATCGGCGTTGTAGAGCGCGGTCTGGGGCGCGGTCGCGGGATCCCGATAGGTCGCCGCGTAGCTCCCGCCGCGCTTGGCGACGACCGCGGTCCACCAACCGCCACCGGGCGTGAGCGCATCGGGCTCAGTGGAGGTGCGCCACGAGACCGCATACAGCCGCCGCTCCGTCGGATCGTCGCGGCTCGCGCCGATGAGGGCGACGCCACGGGCTTCGTCGACGCCCTCGACTGCATCCACCGGCCACTCTCCGTGCGTGAGCTGGCGGACAAGCCGCCCGTCGCGCGCGTGGAGATATAGGTGTCGGTAGCCGCTGCGCTCGCTGGTCCACAGGAACCGTCCGTCGTCGAGCGGCGTGAAGTCGTTGGTCGCGTCTACCCAGTGGGGGCTGGCCTCGGTCAGGATGACGTGCCCGGCGCCGCTCGAGGGATCGACCGCAAGGAGGTCGAGGCTGCGCTGGTCGCGGGAGAGGCGCTGCACATAGAGCGTGCGCCCATCCTTGGACCAGTCAACGCGCGCGAGGTAGACGTCGGTGTTGACGCCCAGGTCGACGCGAGTACGCGCCTGCGTCACGACGTCGAGCACGTAGAGCTCGACGTGGGCATTGGGCCGGCCGGCGCGCGGATAGCGCTGGCGCACGGTCGTGGCGCCGTTGGCGTTGATTTCCGGACGGTCGATGACGTCGACACCGCTCTCATCGACGTAAGTGAGCGCGATGCGGGTGTCGTCCGGGCTCCACCAATAGCCGGTGCGCCGGCCCAGCTCTTCCTGAGCGATGAACTCCGCAGTCGCCCAGCTCTTCACCTCGGTGCCGCCCTGGGTGAGCGCGCTCTCGGCGCCTCCCGAGGTCGCGATGAGATAGAGATTATTTTCGCGTACAAAGGAGACGTAGTGGCCCTTCGGGGAGACCTTGGCGTCGCTGTCTGTGGAGGATGCGTGGGTCAGCTTCCGCACCGTTCTACCCGCGCGCTCGTAGAGCCACAGCTGTCCTTCGACCGGCACGACGATGTATTGCCCCTCCTCGTCCCAGGCGTACTCGACCACGCCGTGCGTCTGGATGCCCTTGCGCTCGCGCGAACTCTTCTCGGCCTCCGAGAGCGCGTGATCCTTCGGGGCCAGGGCCGCGCCGTCGATCAAGAGCTGCGCGCCACCACCGGCGACGTCTGCGATCCACAGGTCGGTCACGGTGAGGTCGGTGTCTTTCGCCTTGAGGAACGTCACCGCCGAACCGTCGGGCGCCATGGCGACGCCGCGTGCGCGCGGCCCGTCGAGGTCCGGGCTCGCGAACACTCGAGCCGGGGTGAGAATCGTACGTATCGTCGTCGCTGCGGTGTCGGGCGCTGCGGCGTGGACGCTTGCAAGCGTGACGGTCAGGCCGGCGGCGAAGAGTTGAGCGATGCGCATAGGATTTCCGACGATACGGGAGTGACTGTGTGGGTTCGA
>JAFAWJ010001166.1 GCA_019242065.1 Chloroflexota bacterium | reverse complement strand
GGTCTGGCCGCCGGCGGACTGAGCCTGGTGGCGTTCCTGGTGTTGCGCCCGTCGCCCATGACGCCGTCGGGGAGGCCCGTGCCGTCCGAGCTGGTTGCCCAGTGACCGGCTGACCCAGCGACCCGGTGCTGCAGAGCGGCTTTATCGCCAAAGGTCATCTGTCTGCCGAGGACGTGCTGGAGCTTGCCGGCTATCGGTAACGTGGACGACTGATGATACGTGCGACGAACGAACGGGTCTTTGTCGCGGGCGCGGGCGGCGCTATCGGCACACGGCTGGTAGCCCTGCTGGTGCGCTCCGGCTCTAGCGTGACCGGCACCACGCGCTCAGCCGCCAGAGCTGCGCAGCTCGCGGAGCTGGGCGTCCAGCCGGTGATCGTGGACGTCTTCGACGCACCTGCGCTGGAACGTGCCATGACGGCCGCCCGGCCAGACATCGTCATCCATCAACTGACGGACCTGGCCCTGCTGGCTTCCGGCGACCGCGCTGAAGCTCTGCAACGTAACGCGCGCATTCGCGTCGAAGGCACGCGCAATCTGGTGGCAGCCGCGATTGCGGCCGGTGCGCGCAAACTGGTCTCGCAGAGCATCGCCTGGTTGTATGCGCCAGGATCACCGGAGCCGCATGCGGAAGATGATCCACTCCAGGTACCGGCCGAGGGTGCGGCGGGCGCAACCGTGCGGGGGGTGCTGGCGCTGGAGCAGCAGACGCTCGAATCTCCACCACTCGTCGGCACGGTGCTGCGCTACGGGTGGCTGTATGGGCCCGGCACCGGCAGCGGCGCGCCCGGGGGCACACCCGGCGTGCATGTCGACGCGGCCGCGTTCGCGGCGCTGCTCGCCGCGCAATCGTCGGAGCGCGGGATTTTCAATATCGCCGAGCCGAGCGAGCACCTGATGACGACTCGCGCCGAGCGCGACCTCGGGTGGGACCCCAACTTTCGCATCTCAACGCCACGCGGAGCCGACCGTTGACGGTGACGTGTCGTCTTCAGGAACGGCGCAGATCGAGGGCTCTGAGAAGCTCCTCGTCGACGTCGATGCCCAGCCCGGGCCCGTGCGGGACGCGGACGCAGCTGTGTTCGACGCTCACGCTCGGAACGGCAATGTCCTGGCGATATTTGATCGGTCCAATGAGATAACTCGGAAAGGGCAGGGTCGCTACCGACGCGGCGAAGTGCAAACCGGCCGCGGTGGCGATGCCCAGCTCGAGCACGCTGCCGATCAGCGCCGTCAGGCCTGACGCCTCGGCGACGACCGCGCAGTTGTGCGCATGCAGCAGACCGCCCAGCTTCGACAGGCCCAAATTCACGGCGCCGGCCCGCCGCTGGCTGGCAATCGCAAAGACATCTTCAGCCGAATAGATGGATTCGTCCGCGGCGACCGTCATCGGCGCCAGCGCGGTCACCCGAGCCTGCTCCTCCAGGTTGGCCGCGGCTAGCGGCTGCTCGAGCAGCGTGACGCCCAGCTCCTCCAGCGCCGGCAACGCCTGCTGGCATTGCTCGACAGTCCACTGACCGTTGATGTCGAGCAGAAAGTCCACCGAATCCGCAACGGACCTGCGGACCGCACGTAGACGCTCGAGGTCCTCCACCAGTTCGCCGCGACCGGCGTACAGCTTCAGGCTGGCAAAACCTGCCGCGAGCTGCTGCTCGGCGGTACGCACCATCTCGTCCGCGGGTCCCCAGCCGACCGATCCATGCACGGGCACGCGATCGCGAAAGCGCCCGCCCAGCATGGCCGAGACCGGCAAGCCTGCCGCCTTGCCGACCAGGTCCCACAGGGCGATGTCCAGCGCGGTCAACGTGAACGGTGATCGGGGCAGCGCGCGCGCCAGGGCCGTGATCAGCGCGACGTGGTCGACGGCGTCTCGGCCAACCAGGGCGGGGCCAGCTACATGGTCAATCGCCTCGAGAATTGACGCCTGCGTCTCGGCCGTAAAGGCCGCCTGCGGCGTGGCTTCGCCGTAGCCGACCAGTCCCTCCTCGGAGCGGATTCGCACGATGACATTCGCGGAGTCTTTGCGTTCAGTTGTCCCGTACCGAAACGTCTCCTTGAACGTCGTGCGGATGGGAATCGCCTCGATCGATCGAATTCGCACGGGTGTGAGAAGTCTACCCTGTGCCGAGGAGATGCCATGCAGCGCAGTACGGACCACGACGGCGCCGGCCAGCATCGAGCCGTATCGCCGCAACGAGTTCTACCCTCGGAGGAGGCGTTCCTGTACGCGATGGCCGATGCGCGGTGCGCGCTGCGGGTCGACGTCCTGAACCACGCGCTGGTCGGGATTCCCGCGGAGCAGGTGCGTTACCACCTGTGCTGGGGCAGCTGGCACGGTCCGCATGCCTTTGATTTGCCGCTTCAAGACATCGTCGACCTCTTGCTCCGGGTCAACGCCGGGGCGTACCTGATCGAGGCGGCCGATGCGCGCCACGAGCACGAGTATCTTGTCTGGGACGACGTCAAGCTGCCCGAAGGCAAAGTCCTGGTAGCCGGCGTGGTCAGCCACCACACCGACACCGTCGAGCATCCGGACCTGGTGGCGCTGCGCATTCAGCGGTACGCGGAGCGAGTCGGCAAGGAGAACGTCATCGCCGGTGCCGACTGCGGATTCGGCGGCCGGTCGCACCCGCAGGTGGGCTGGGCCAAACTGCGCGTCCTGGCGGAGGGCGCCGAGCGGGCAACCCGCGCGCTGCGCGGCCTGAAATCCCAGATCTAGCCGGAAACGGCGACGTGGCGGTACGGCTCGAACGCTCGCACCATCTTCTCCAGGAGCGGCGCGGCCTCGGCAACCGTGTGCGGAGCGCGCAATGGACAGTAGAGCTGCGTCACTCCGGCGTCCCGCATCTGCTCCATGTCCGAGGCGAGCTGCTCTTCGAATGGCCGGCCGTACGGCGGAAACCGCACGCCGACCTCGAGCGTTGACGGATCGCGGCCGACGACGCGCATGGCATCTTTGATGCGGGCCGTCTCGGTCGCTACCTGCTCCCAGGTATCGCGCGGATTGAGGTGCGGGAGGAAACCCTGGCCGAAGTGCGCGACGCGGCGGACCAGCCGCGGGGTGCAGATGCCGCCGAACCAGATCGTGATGTCGTCGGGATGCGCCGGCCGTGGCTCGCAGTACATGTCGGTGAATTGGACGGTGGTCCCGCTGAATGACGCCGGCGAGGTCGACCACAGCGCGCGGCACGCGCCGACGACGTCGTCGAGGTACACGCCGCGCTCCTCGAACGGAATGCCCAGTGCGGCGTACTCCGGTTCCATCCAGCTGACGGACACCCCGAGCACCAGTCGGCCATTGGATAGCGCGTGGAGGGTCGCCGCCGTCTTGGCCAGCAGCGCGGCGGGTCGCAACGGCGCGATCAGGATGCAGGTGACCAGGCGGACTCGACTGGTCGCGACGGCCAGCGCGGCGAAGGTGGTCAGCGGTTCGGGGAACGTCTCGGTTGGCGGGTGGGGCGCGCGCGGCGCCCAGGCGGGCGTGGCGTCGGCGGCGACGACATGCTCGCCCATGCACAGGTCGTCGAAGCCCAGGTCTTCCGCGAGGCGGCCCAGTTCGACGAGGTCGCGAACCGGGCTCGCCTGGATCATGGAGGTCAGATACAGGCCGAGCCGCATGCGACGATGTTAGTGATCTCGGGCGCTGGGTAACATCCGGCTCGTGCTCCCGAACGGCGGCGTAGGTTTTTTCTCTGCAGGTCGGTCCGTGCAGAACGGCCTGAAGCACGTCCAGGAGGGCATGCTCAAACAGGTGACGGTTCAGTAAAGACCAGAAACTGATACCGTGTTTCGGGAACAACGTACAGGGAGACGAATCAGGTAGATGCTGTTCGAACTGCGCCAGTACCGCACGCGCCCGGGTCAGCGTGAGAACT
>JAFAWJ010000955.1 GCA_019242065.1 Chloroflexota bacterium | reverse complement strand
CGGGCAGATCCGCGAGCAGGACAAAGCGCCGCTCTACAGCGCCGCGACCGTCTACATGTTCCCGTCGCTGTACGAAGGCTTCGGCATGACCGTCCTGGAGGCGATGGCGTGCGGCACGCCGGTCCTGACCTCGAACATCTCGGCGCTCCCCGAAGTTGTCGGCGATGCGGGAGCGCTGGTCGACCCGTACCAAGCCGAGCTCATCAGCCTCAAACTCGGCGAGCTGCTGGAGAGCCAGTCGACCCGCGAAGAGCTCTCCCGCCGCGGCCTGGAGCGGGCCAGGCACTTCACCTGGCCGCAAGTGGCCGAGCAAACCATGCGGGTCTACAAAGAAATCGCCTGCGCCGCGTGAGCGCGGTCGTGTTGATGCGACGGTGAAGATCCTCATCGTCTCGAAGATCCTGGTCGTGGCTGCCTACCGCCGCAAGCTCGAGGCCATCGCCGCGCATCCTTCCGTCGAACGCCTGGTGGCGGTTACAGGCCCCGAGTGGCGCGAACCCGGCGGCCGCCACGTGCACTTCGAGCCGGCGAGCGACAACGGTGGTTACGAGATGCGCGTCGAGCCCATCTGGCTGAACGGCAGCTACCACCTGTTTCTCTGGCCGCGCCTGGCCCAGGTCATCCGCGACGTGCGCCCCGACCTGGTCCACATCGACGAAGAGCCCTACAACCTGGCGACGGCGCACGGCACCTGGGCAGCCCGCCACGCCGGCGCCCGCTCGCTATTCTTCACCTGGCAGAACCTGCTGCGCCGCTATCCGCCGCCGTTCCGCTGGTTTGAGCGCAGCGTGTTTGCACGCAGCGCGTTCGGCATCGCCGGCAGCCGCGAAGCGCTCCAAGTGCTGCGCGCGAAGGGCTACTGCGGGCCGGGCGCGGTGATCCCCCAGTTCGGCATCGACCCGGATCTCTTTTCGCCGGCGACGTGTGCGCCCAGCGGACCACCCGTGATCGGCTATATGTCGCGCCTGGTCGAAGAAAAAGGCGTCATGGTGTTGCTCGCCGCGCTGGCTGGCTTGCGGGGCGACTGGCGTCTGCACGTGATCGGCACGGGTCCGCTCGACGCCGACGCCCGTCAGCGCGCGGCACAGCTCGGGCTGGAGGGTCGCATCACCTGGGAGCGCGGCGTGGCCTCGACGCTGGTCCCGGAGCGTCTGCGGACCTTCAGCATGCTGGTGCAGCCGTCGCTGACGCGCAGCCACTGGAAGGAGCAGTTCGGGCGTGCGCTGACGGAGGCGATGGCCTGCGGCGTGCCGGTGATTGGCTCCAGCTCGGCGGAGATTCCGAACGTCGTCGGCGCCGCGGGCCTGATCGTGCCCGAGGGCGACGCCGACGCCTTGGGGCAGGCAATCGGCCGTCTGCTGGCCGACCCGGAGCTGCGCCACAGCCTTGCCGAGCGCGGCCGAGCCCGTGCGCTGGGGCGCTATACGCACGCGCGGATCGCCGAGCAGACCGTCGAGGTGTATGAATCCGCGCTCGCGGCGTGAAGACTGTGCGGCGTCCACGAGTGAGGTTCTGCGCGAGCAGTTTGAAATGGCTATTGCTGTTCGCCGCGGTCGTACTTCTCGCCGCGAGGCCGTTTGCGGCCAGCGCGCAGCAGCAGCCACCCGTCCCTCAGACAGTGACCCTCAATTTTCTGACCAACGGCGAGCCCACCAGTCTGGACCCCAGCCACGCCAGTTCCGCCGCCGCCGCCGACGGCGCCGTCGTCCGCCAGGTCTTCGAGCCACTGCTGCGCTTCGACGAGCACCTCGTGCCCCAGCCCGCCGCGGCTTCCAGCTACGAAGTCTCGCTCGACGGCACGCTCGTAACGTTCCACCTGCGACCAGATGGCCGCTGGAGCGACGGTCAGCCCGTCACCGCGGCCGACTTCGAATACGCCTGGAAGCGCCTGCTCGACCCCTCGCTTGACAGCGAGTACGCCCCGCTGTTCGTCGACGCGGGCATCGTCGGTGCCGACGACTACAACGCCGGCAAGGTCGCCACCGCCGACCACGTCGGGATCAACGCCCTCGATGATCTGACCCTCCAGGTGCGCCTGAACCAGCCGTTCGGCGCGTTGCCCGACCTCGCCGCGCTGTGGGTCGCCGCGCCGCTCCGACCGGACATCGTCGACGCCAACCCCGACAGCTGGGCCACCGATCCCGCCACGTATATCGGTAACGGACCGTTCAAGGTCACGGACTGGGTGCACCAGGACCATCTGACCCTGGTGCCCAACCCCCAGTACACCGCCCACCTGGGCTGGCCAACGCCGACCATCACACGCGCCACGATCCTCATGCATTCGAATCCCGAAACCGACTTCAACGCGTACACCTCTGGCAGCGCACCGGACTGGGTCGACGTTCCCGACGCGGATGTCAACCAGGTACTCAACGAGGAGGCACTGGCCACCCAGTCGCAACGCTCCAATGCGCTGACCACCTTCTGGGTGCAGATCAACACGGCCCACCCGCCGCTCGACGACGCCCGCGTGCGCCGCGCCCTGTCTCGGGCGGTCGATCGGACCGCACTGGTGCACGATCTGACCGCGGGTCTGGGCCTGCCCACGACGAGCGTCGTGCCGCCGGGCATGCCGGGCTTCCAGGACGGCCTGGGACAGGACCTGGCCTTCGACGCGTCTGCCGCGCGTGGACTGCTCAGCCAGGCTGGCTTCGGCGCCGACCAGCCGTTGCCCACACTCCAGTTCCTGTATCCCGAGTCGCCCGCGAACGCGCGGCGTGCGCTCTTCCTGCAGGCCCAATGGACGGTCAACCTGGGGATCGACGTGGAGCTGAACCCGCTCGACGCCGACGCCTATCAGCAAGCCATCGACGCGGGCAACTACGACCTGGCCTTTGGCGGCTGGACCGCCGACTACCCTGATCCACAGGACTGGTTCGGTCTCGTCTTCGGCTGTAACGGCGCCTTCAATACATTCGCATACTGCGATACGAGCGTCGACGAGCTGGTGGCGCGCGCCGATATGTCGGCCAACTCGGCGCAACGCTTGCAGCTGTACGCGCAAGCGCAGACGCAGCTGCTCCAGGACGTGCCGGTGCTGCCGCTGTTCGTGCGCGGACGGCTGGCGCTGGTCAAGCCGTGGATCCAGTCCACCAGCGGCGGGCCGCTGATCCTGACGGCGATGGACGAGTACTCGGGCAGTCTGTTCCTCGACAAAGTCCAGGTCCTGCCCCACTGAGGACGCCACACGCGGGCGGCTCCACGGGTACCCTCACCTGCGTATGCGCTGTGTCCTCGCGCTGGCGGCCTCGCTGGCCCTCGTGCTCCTGCCAGCCGTCAATCCCTCCTACGCGCAAACAGCGCCCCGAGTCGCCACCGTCGCCCTCGCCCAGGAACCCGATCGCTTCTACGCGCCGGCCACCCAGGAGGGCCAGCTCGTCGCCAACCTCGTCTTTGACCCCCTGGTCGGCCTCGACGACCAGATGAACCCCTACCCCGTCCTGGCCGCCACGCTGCCGTCGCCCGACAACGGCCTGGTCAAGCTCAGCGGCGACGGCGGCGATCGGCGTCTGATCGTCACCATGCCCCTCCGCCAGGGCGTGACCTGGAGCGACGGCGTGCCCTTCACCGCCGACGACGTCGTCTACACCTGGCAGCTGATGATGAATCCGGAGTCCGGGCTCGTCACCACCGTCGAGGACAAAATCAAGAGCGTCGACAAGATCGACGACAACACCGTCCAGTTCACGTATCTGTCGTCGAACGAGGCGCACGCGCTGGATCCCGACCGCTACAAGAACCAGGGCACCGATCCCGTGGTCGACCCGCTGTACGTCTTTGGCCTGTACGACGCGCCCGCCATCTATCCGCGCCACAAGCTGCGCGACGTCGTCGGCGACGACCCGCGCCACAACCCGCAGATCAGCGCGCTCGAGACCTCCGACTTCGCCCGAAATCCGGTCGGGACCGGCCCGTTCGTGCTTTCGAACTGGGATCCAGGCAATGCGCTGACCTTCACCTCGCGCGGCGTCGCCCTGCCCCAGCGCCTCGGCCAGCCAGGAGTGGACTCGGTCGTCTTTCGCATCATGCCCAACAAGAACGACAGCCTCACCGCTCTGAGCAACGGGCAGATCCAGGTGGTCGCTTCGGATGCACTCGACGCCAGCGACGGCCCCGTCCTGGACACGCTGCCTGGCGCGCAGGCGCAGTACACCCGGGGCAGCGCGTGGGAGCATCTGACGTTCAACCTGGACAACCCCATCCTGGCTGAGCCGGCCGTGCGGCAGGCAATCGCCTACGCGCTCGATCGCGACGCGCTCAACACGCAGGTCCTGGACGGCAAGGCCGAGGTGGCGGCGGGTCAGGTGCCGTCGTGGTCGTGGGCGTTCGACTCCGACCTGCAACAGTACGGTCACGACACGGGCAAAGCCAACCAACTGCTCGACTCGGACGGCTGGGCTCGCGCGGCCGCCGACGGCGTGCGCACCAAAGGCGGTCAGCGGCTCAGCCTCAAGTACTGGTACACGCCCGCCAGCTTCCGACCCGCGCTCGTCAGCATGATCAAGGACCAGCTGTCACAGGTCGGCATCGAGGTGGTCCCTCAGAGCATCGACAGCTCGACGCTGTTCGACGTCTCGGGTACGGTGCCCCAGTCGCTGGTGAATCGCCAGTTTGACATCGTCGAGTTCGCGTGGGTCAGCTCGTACGATCCGGGCGCGGACGCGCTCTACAACATGGCCTCTTCGAATGTTCCCGCGAAGAGCAACGGCTATCAGGGTGGCAACTATGGCGACTACAAGAACCCGCGCATCGACACGCTGCTGAGCCAGCTCCAGGACAGCATCGATCCGTCGTTCCGATCTGTGGCGCTGCACGAGGCGCAGGGCATCTGGCAGTCAGACCTGCCCGTGGTGCCGCTGCTGCTGCGGCCGGTGACGACGGCCACCTCGACCAGCCTGAGCAACTTCAAGCCAACGCCAGCGCCCGACGGAGAGACGTGGAACGTCGAACAGTGGACCCTCGCCTCCCAGTGACACCGCGGCCAGAGTGACTCTCCTCACCGACGGACATGACTGGACCAGTTGACCACCGACATGTGAACCGGTGTGAGACTCTTTTTCGCCGCCGAGCTGCCACCTGAGGTGCAGGTGCTGCTGGGGCGGCTCAGGACCGACGACGACAGCCACGACTACCGCTGGGTGGACTACTCGCTCCTGCACGTGACCCTCGCCTTTCTCGGCGAGCAGCCCGAGGCGCGACTGTCGGCGCTCGAGACGCTGGGGGCTCAGGCGGCGGCTGGCAGCAAGGCGAGCGTCCTGCGACTCGGCAGCGCCGGGCATTTCGGCAGCGCGCGGGCGCCCCGCGTCCTGTGGGTTGACCTCGCGGGTGACCTCACCGCGCTCACCGCACTCCAGAGCCGCCTGGCCAGTGGGCTGAAGAGACACGGGTTCCCCACCGAAGAGCGGCCCTTCCGCCCGCACATCACCCTCGCCCGCCGCCGCGAGTCGGCGCACGGCGGACCCCCAGCCGGCTGGCCACCCGAGGTGGAGCACGCCACGATCCCGCTGCGCGAGCTGACCCTGATGCACAGCCAGCTCAGCTCGCGGGGTCCCGCCTACACGCCAGTCTGCCGCTTTCCCCTCGGCCGTGGTTGACGGGCGGTCGCGGGCGGCCTATAGTCGCGGGCAACAGCCAGAAAGACGTCGACCAGGACGAGTACGCGTCAGCGGTCCCTCTCAGAGAGCCGGGCAAGGTGTGAGCCGGCGAGTGGCCAGTCGCGGAATGGACCTGCGAGTCGCCCACCGATCCTTCACCCGAAGGGGTAGGCTGGGCCGGAACGAGCACCGTTAGCCGAGCTCAGGGTGTACCCGCCGCGCGTTCAACGCAAACGGCGTCGCACCTGCAACGAAGGCCGCCGCGCCCTGAAGAAAGGCCGGTGGCGAACAAGGGTGGCACCACGAGAGCCTCTCGTCCCTTTTATCGGACGAGAGGCTCTTTTTTTGTTGGCCTGAAGGAGTCCACAACAAAACGGATGAGCACGAAAAAACGACTGCTGACCGGGCTGCGGCCCACCGGCAAATTCCATCTCGGTAATTACGTCGGGACCTTCGAAAAAGACTACGAGCTGCAGAACAACGGCGACTATGAGTGCTTCTTTCTGATCGCCGACCTCCACTCGCTCACCACCGGCTATGAGACCGCTAACAAAATCGGCGACGATATTCGCGAAGGCGTGCTCGACTTCCTGGCCGTCGGCATCGACCCGAACCGCAGCACGTTGTATCTGCAGTCGCTCATCCCCGAGGTCTCGGAGCTGTTCCTGCTGTTCACCATGCTGGTCAGCGCGACCCGCGCCCAGCGCATCCCGACGCTCAAAGAGCAGGTCCGCGACCTCAAGCTCGACAGCGCCTCGCTGGGTCTGCTCAATTATCCCGTCCTGCAGGCGGCCGACATCCTGATGGTCCGCGGCGAGGTCGTCCCCGTCGGCAAAGACCAGATGTCGCACATCGAGCTGACCCGCGAGATCGCGCGTCGTTTCAATCAGTTGTACGCGCCAGTCTTCCCCGAGCCCGAGTACCTCGAAGCCCGGTTCCCGGTGCTGCCCGGCACCGACGGCTCGCCCAAGATGAGCAAGTCGATCGGCAACACGATCATGCTCTCGGACGACGCCGAGACCGTCCGCAAGAAGGTCATGGCCATGTACACCGATCC
>JAFAWJ010000704.1 GCA_019242065.1 Chloroflexota bacterium | reverse complement strand
CAGCCGCCTGTGATATATCGCCAGTTTCGCGATAAGGAAGGCATGCTCAACGCGCTGGCCGAACATGGTTTTGCGCGCTATCTTACCCGGAAGCAACATAGGCGTACCCAGCGCGATCCGGTGGAGGCGCTACGCCGGGGCTGGGATGAGCACGTCGAGTTCGGTCTGCAGCATCCAATGCTCTACCTTCTGATGTATGCAGAGCTACGCGACGGTGATCCCTCGGGGGCGGCAGCTCTCGCATTCTCGATGCTGCGAAGAACCATGGCGCTTGTCGCTGCAGCAGGGCGGCTCAAGGTCGCAGAAGAGCATGCTGTCAGCCTTTACCATGCTGCCGCAGTCGGTGTTGTTCTTTTGCTGCTCAACTCTCCGGAGGATGCAAGGGATCTCGCAGTCTCCCGCATGATGCGCGAAGCTTCTCTAGCTGCAATCACCACATCGCCGGACGATCGATTGCGGGAGTCGCCAGGGCTGAAAGCCGCCGTTACGCTTCGCGCTGTACTAGGTCGGGGAGAGTTGTTCTCAGAGGCCGAATGGGCTTTGCTGAGGGAATGGCTTAGTCGGATCATAGAGCAGGAAAGTCCAATCGAGTAGTTCTCTACTGCGGAACGCCTCGACCGCGCCTGTTCAACTCAGCCGTGCCGGATTGGAATGCAAGCGGCGGTACTCGCGGGGGGAGCAGCCGAAAAATCTTCGGAACACTCGGGAGAAGTGCGTCAGGTTTTCAAATCATGCGGCTATGGCCACCTCGCCAACCGAACGCTCAGTTTTCAGCAGAAGCTGTTGTGCCTTGTGCAAGCGCAATTTTCACTGGAGGCGGAAAGGGGCAGATCCCGTTCGAGCCGAAACAGAGCGAGCTTAACCTTTCGTTCTACAAATGCTGATAATCACTGGAAGCGGATGTCATCTGCGGAACTTCATACCGCGCCAGGGCTCCAGAAACCAGCTAGGTGGGCGATAACGCTGAGTTCATTCAGACGCCCATAGCTGTGGCCGGCGACGAGTTCTCGGCCGTCTTCGCCCACCTGAGTCCATTCCGCAAGCACCTGTCCGTGTTGCTGCCGGAACCAGTTCACTCGGAAGCGGTGTCCTGGAAAGCGCTGTTGAAACACGGTGATGTGGTTCAAAAGATTCTGCAGCCCGCGGCCTTCCACGCCGGGGTTGCTATACACCACGTCCTCCGCTACGCTGGAACGCAACAGCCGTTCCTGCTCAGCCGGCGAAGTTGCGGCAAATGCATTGAGATAAGCTTCGAAAATACTTTGAAGTTCCGTATCGGTCATGGCATAGTCCTTTGCAGCGCGGACGCATTCAATCATCCGCACAACATCACAGTAAACCGCCACCTGACGGCGGGTCGATGGCAGAGAGGCCAAAAGGAGTGACCAATCGTCCAAGCGCGATAGATCCATTCCTCGACCTAATCCGCCTGTTGCGGCCGCAGGCGACTCTTTGGGGCGCCATCCACGCCAGCGGCCGTTGGGCCGTCGGCTTCCGTGAGCGACATGATCTGCTGTTTTTTCGGGTCGACCGCGGACGATGTCTCCTTCTTGAGTCAGATAAAGACCCACGTCAGATAGGCCAGGGCGACTTCCTGCTAATCCACACTATCGCTCCGTTCGTCCTTGCATCCGGCCGGCAGGTGGAACCGGTCGATAGCGAAACCCTGGTAGCTACAACCCGTTCCACGACGATGCGTGTCGGTGTGGGCAAAACACAGCCAGTGACCATTCGCGGTGGCCGGTTTGTCTTCGAAACAGCGAACGAAGAACTGCTGGTTCAGTTACTCCCTCCCTTGGTGCATGTCGCTTTGAGCGAGACCACGTCCGCTCGCATACTCGCTTTACTCTCCATGAACGAAGCGGAAAACGAGGCACGCGGCCCTGGGAGTGATTTCGTCGTGGCGCGCTTGATGGAACTCTTGCTTGTGGAACTCCTGAGGGGTGAGGCTGTTGTTGCCCAACCAGCGAAAACAGGTATGCTTCAAGGGCTTGCTGATCCGGCGACTGCAAGGGCGCTTGTAGCAATGCATAGCGACACAGCAAAGTCATGGACCACATCGAAGCTGGCGAGGCTGTGCGGGTGCTCGCGCTCTGCTTTCAACTTGCGCTTCACCAGGATTGTCGGCATCGCTCCGATGCGGTATTTGCGCAACTGGCGCATGGCGGTCGCAAAAGACGAATTACGTCGAGGAGAACGCAGCGTTGCGGAGATCGCCTTTCTGATTGGCTTTCAATCAGGTGGCGCATTCACGAGAGCGTTCACGCGTTCGGTAGGCTCTCCGCCATCCAGCTTTGCTGAAAGGCATCGCGCTACCGATAACGTTGCTCCCAGCTAACTTTGTTTGTCTACACACCGACTAGGTTGGGTTTATCGTTAAGAGAATCGCGTTAATGGCTACTTCAGCAGTCTTGTTCTGGCTACTCCATGTCGCCCAACAAGTAAATGTAGTCCGACTCCCGTTATCTTGGGCGCGAATCAACTATCCATCGGGGCTCGGGAAGTCGGCGTCTGGTCTTCAACCTTGTTGGTATACCCTTGGCGATCAGGCCGGGTCTATTAGCGGTAAGACGAGTTCTGTCCCGATGGCCGACCACACTGCCGGGATCCGGAAGAACCCGCTGAGTGTCCCGACTGCTGTGGGCGTTGTTGCAAGCGCGGAGTGAGAAATTATGCCGCAGTTCGTCTCAATGTGGAAACATCACGTCGGGGAGACATCGCGAACATACGTGAATACTCGCGGCTGAATTGGGACGGACTCTCATAGCCGACGTGAAACGCGGCCGTCTCCACGTTGATTGCATCGGAAACCATCAGTCTACGTGCTTCGATCAACCGGAGTTGCTTCTGATATTGGAGGGGCGTCATGGAAGTAATCGCATTGAATTGACGATGAAACGCCGACGGGCTCATCTGCGCTACTGCGGCTAACTCCTCGATTCGGATCGACTCGGCAAAGCGATTACGCAAGAGGTGAATAGCGCTGATAACTCGATGTGCATGGCTATTCGTCAGGGTCATGTTCACAACGTCACCGCCGTGGGGACCACTCAAAAGCCAGTAGCAAATCTCTCGCATGATCGCGGGGTAAAGCACTGCAATGGCCTTGGGAGTATCGAGCAGGCGCACCAGACGCAACGCGCAGTCCCCCAGTGGGCCGTTGAAGTCAGTTACGAAAACGCCGCTCCCCGCTTTCTTGTTCGCCTGCGGCGGAGTGTCCAACGCGCCCAGGACTTCGCGCATTATTGCAAGATTGAATTCAATAATGACGCCAAGATAAGGCGCGCTCGGGCTTGCCTCAGCAACCGTGCCGAGGGCGGGCATCTCGACGCTCACTAGCAGCGCTTGTCCCGCCCTGTAATCGAACCGCTGGTCACCAAAAATCGCCCATTTCGCACCTTGAACCGTGATGCAGAGAGCCGGCTTAAAGATCAGGTGCTTCGGACGCTTTTCATGATCCGATCGAAGAATAGTAAGCCCTTCAATAGCGGTTGCAAATGGGCTTTCCCCAACCTGTGCATCCGTAAAACGCCTGACTGCTTCCAATAACCCAATCTGCATATGCGGTGCTTCCTCCTATCTCAGGGCTCTGGTCCAAGTCTAGACCCGGCCAGCAGGAATAGGCAGGAAATGGGATGGTTCCGGCATTCACTTTCGAACCAGGTAAACCTATTGTTGAATCAGAGGAACGACCAGGGAGCAGATGTCCACAGAAAAACCGCTCACTTCGAGCAACAAAATCGCAATTGTCACGGGCGGAAGCCGGGGACTCGGCCGCAACACGGTACTCAGCCTTGCAAAGCGAGAGGTCCACTCCATCTTCACGTACAATTCCAATCGTGCAGAAGCCGACAAGGTGGTAGCCGCAGTGAAGGAGACCGGGGCTAAGGCCATCGCATTGCAACTCGACACCGGGAACGTCAGCGCGTTCGACCTGTTCGTGCAGACCGTGCACACGGCACTAGCAGAGCTGGGCGTACGGCATTTCGACTATCTCGTCAACAACGCCGGCACCTCGCATCACGTTCCATTTGAAAAGGTGACGGCCGACGAGTTGGATGACCTCTACAACGTCCACTTCAAGGGCGTTTTCTTCCTGACCCAGAAGCTCCTTCCACTGATCAACAATGGTGGTCGGATCGTCAACATTTCTTCCGGACTGACCCGTATGACTTTCCCAGGAAGCTCCGCCTATGGGTCGATGAAAGGAGCGGTGGAGGTGCTGACGCGCTATTTGGCAAAGGAACTCGGCCCCCGCGGGATCGTCGTGAACACAGTTGCGCCGGGAGCAATTGCGACCGATTTCAGCAACGGAATGGTCCGCGACAATCCGGAGGTCAACAAGCGTGTTGCGGATATGACGGCTCTCGGCCGCGCTGGAGTTGCCGATGACGTCGGACCCATGATCGCCGCCCTGCTTTCCGAGGACAATCGTTGGGTCAATGCGCAACGGATTGAGGTGTCTGGCGGCATGGGTCTCTAGCCGCGACCACTCCTGGCGGTGCGCAAAGCCGCAACGTACGCGGGCGTTATATAGATCCGATCCGCGGGACAGTCCGGAGATGGGAAGCGCTACGGCTAGATAGATCTACCCTGACGGCGGAGTGACGATGTGAAGCAAGTAGTGCTATGCGCCGATTACGTCACCCTTGCCGGCTAT
>JAFAWJ010000683.1 GCA_019242065.1 Chloroflexota bacterium | reverse complement strand
AGTAAGATCTCGTGAAGAAAAAGATGGCCGCCGACGGGCAACGCGGCGTAGCTGGAAGCCGCCAGGTCGGCACGCCGCTTCGGGTCCCAGTCGTGCAGGATGTTGGTCATCAGCACCGCGTCGTAGCCAGTTGGCCAGTCGTCGTCGAACATATTGAAACTCACGGTGTCGACGCGGTCCTGACAACCATACTTGTCGATATACGATTGCGCGTTCCTGGCTACTGGCGGCAGGTCGGCGACGGTGCAGCGCAGGTGCGGGTGCTCGAGCGCGATCGCGATGGCATAGCCACCGGAGCCACCGGCCACGTCGAGCAAGCGGTGCGTCTCCGAGAAATCGTAGTTGCGAGCGAGACCGAGAGCGGATGGAAACGAGTGGCTGTGCATGCGCTGGTTGCCGCTGGCGGCCTCCGCGTCGCTCATCTCGCCGTGCTCCCAGCGACGGGTGACGCGGTCGTCTTCGCCGAGGTTTTCGGTCCGCAGATTGTTCAGCAGCGCCGGGGTTGTCAGATGGCCGAAGCCGGCGGCGCCCAGCATCGGCACCCAGTAGAACTCGCTCTCCGGCAGCAGATAGGTGCGACTCAGCGGCGTGAGCTGGAAGCGACCCGCGTGCTGGACCAGGAAACCGGTCGAGGCCAGGACCGCCGTGAGCGCATCGGCGGAGCGGCGCAGCAGCTTGAGGTGCTGGCAGATGTCCTCGATGCTGGCGGGTCCATCGCGTAAAAACGTGAACAGTCCAAGCTGGTCGGCGGCGAGGACGACGGGCAAGCGGTACTGGGACAGCCACAGGTCCCAGATAGGTTGGTCTTCAACGCTGGGCGTATCCATACACTCGAGACTTTTTCTACCACCGATCGCCGTACTCCCGCGTGGGGGTCCCCTGTGGGGGTAGAAAAGTCCCGCCATGATTGATCTCCTCCTGCGCGGCGCGACCGTCGTTGACCCGTCCCAGCGCCTCAACGCCCGCCTGGACCTCGCCGTCGACCACGGCCGCATCGTCGAACTCGCCCCCGACCTTGCTACCGAAGCCACCCAGGTCATCGACGTCAGCGGCAAGATCGTCACTCCGGGCCTGATCGACCTCCACACGCACGTCTTCGACGGCGTCAGCACCGGCGGCGTCCAGCCCGACCTCGCCGGCGTCCGCGCAGGAGTCACCACCCTGGTCGACGCCGGCAGCTCCGGCTCGTCCACCTTCGACGCCTTCCCGCGCTACATCCTGCCGAACAACACCACCGAGGTGCTGCCCTTTCTGCACATCGCCCAGACGGGCCTGTCCAACAATCCCGACATCGTCGCCGCCGCCAGCATCAATCTCGACGCCACGCTGAACGTCCTGGACAAACACAAGCCACTGATCCGTGGCATCAAAGCCCGCATGGTCTCACCGGCGCTGGAGATCCTCGGCATGGAGATGCCACGCCTGGCCAAGCGCGCCGCTCGCGAGGCCAACCTGCCGCTGATGGTCCACATTGGCGACACCACGGGCCGGTATCCGAGCGAAATCATCCGCGAGCTGCTGCCGTTACTGGAGCCCGGCGACATCGTCACCCACCTGTTCACCGCCAACCCGGGCGGGGTGCTGGACGCCCACGGCCAGCTCGTCCCCGAAGCCCGCGAGCTCAAGGATCGCGGCGTCTGGCTCGACACCGCCCACGGCCGCCTCAACTTCGCCTTCGACGTCGGCCGCAAAGTCCTCGATCAGGGACTCGTCCCGGACTGCATCAGTACCGACCTGACCGTGCCTGGCCGTCAGCTCAGCGTCCATAGCCTGGTCGAGATGCTCGGCCGTTTCATGGGTCTCGGCTTCACCTTCGAGCAGGTCATCGCCATGTGCACCGTCAATCCGGCACGCGTCCTCGGTGAGCAGGACCGCCTCGGATCGCTGGCAGTCGGTCGACAGGCGGACGTCTCGGTGCTCGAGCTGCGCGAAGGCGACTGGCTCGTCCACGACACCTTCGGCGGCAGCCTCAGAATCAGTCAGTGCGTCGTGCCCGTGCTCACCCTCAAACGCGGGCAGCTCTTCGAGGCCGAGTGGGGGCCGCACCCGTGGGGCTGGGAGCCGGAGCCGGCCGAGCCATCCAGGACCTAGAGAAGACATAGACTGGTCGCGTATGGAAAAGGTGCGCGCGGCGGCCATCGTGCCCTGGGCCGAGTTGGTGGACTTTGCGACCGAAGCGTACACGGCGGCCGGCGTGCCCCCGAAGGACGCTCGCATGGCGGCCGAGGGCATCGTGGATGCCGACCTGCACGGAACGGTGACGCACGGTTTGAAAAACCTGCGCAATTACGTCTCGCAGCTGCTGAACGGTCAGATGAATCCGCGACCCAACATGCGTGACGTCGGCGGCGGACCTGCCGCGCGGGTGATGACGGCCGATAACGGACTCGGGCACGTCGCCGGTCATGTGGGCATGAACCGCGCGATCGAGCTGGCGCGCGAGTTTGGCGTCGGCACCGTCTTCATGCGCGACAGCAACCACTATGGCGCCTCCGGCTACTGGGCGCGTCTGCCGCTGCGCCACAACATGATCGGCTTTTCCTTTACCACCGCCACCGCCCGCGTCGCGCCGTGGGGTGGCAAGGCCGGTCTGGTCGGCAACAATCCTCCGGCCTGGGCGATCCCGTCCAGAGTCGTGCAGAACGAAGGCGAATTGCCACCGAATGAGGCCGAGTCGCTGTTCATTGACATCGCCCTGAGCGTCGTGGCCGGCAACCGCCTGGACATCTTCCGCCGCCGCAACGAGCCGATTCCCGCCGGCTGGGCCCTCGACCAGGACGGCGAACCAACCACCGACCCACGTGCTGCCAACGATGGCGGCACCTACGCGCCGGTGGGCGACTACAAAGGCTCGGGCATGGCCATCGCGCTCGCCGCCATCACCTCGTTCCTGGCGGGAGCCGCTTTCGACGACCAGCGCCCGGGTGTCACCGGCTGCACCAACCACTGGTTCGCGGCCTACGACGTGGCCCAGTTCACCGATCCGCAGCGGCTCACCAGCGAAGTGCGCGGCGTCCGTCAGCGGATCCAGGCCAACCCGCCGCGCCGCGGTTTCGAGCGCGTGTATGCCCCCGGCGACCTGGAAAACGACAACGCCCGCACTTACATGCGCGAGGGGGTCCCGATCGAGCAGTTCACGCTCGACGAGCTCGAATGGGTCGCCGAGCACACCGGCACGCGATTGCCGTTCGGCACCGGCACCGGCACGCACCGCTAGGCTTTGCGCGTCCTCGCCGTGCCCGAGCTGCAGGCGGCCCTGGACGTGGCGCTCCAGGCCACCGCCGCCGCGCGCACCATCCTCCTGGCGGAGTGCGCCCGCCCCGACGGTCCGCGTGGCGAAATCGGCCACTGCCCCGCCGACGACGAGGCCGAGCTCACCATCCGCGCCATCCTGGAGCGCGCCTTCCCCGACTGGGGCTATCTCGGCGAAGAGACCGGCGCGCGACCCGCTCGGGACGCCCACTTCACAACCTGGTTCGTCGACCCCAACGATGGCACCACCACCATGCAGCGCGGCTACCGCGGTCACGCCATCTCAATCGGCCTCGTGTGCGATGGCCAGCCAGTCCTGGGCGTGGTGTGCGCCGTGGACGCCCCGGACGACGACGGCGACCTGATCGCCTGGGCCCAGGGCTGCGGTCCAATCCGCCGCAACGGCCAGCCTTTGCCAGTCCAGCAATGGGCCGAGAACTTGCGCCCCGACGACATCGTCGGTCTATCTCAGGCCGGCAATCGCAACCCGGTCGGTCACCTGGCGTGTGTCGCCCCAGCCCGCTATGTCAGCAGTCCGAGCATCGCCTATCGCCTGGCACTGGTCGCCGCGGGCGAGCACGTCGCGACCGTGTCGCTCAACTATCTGCACCCCTGGGACTACGCCGCGGGCCACGCCCTGGTGCTTGCCGCTGGCGGCGCCGTCGTGGACGGGCACGGCCAGCCGCTCACCTATCAGTGGCACGTCGAAGAAGACCAGGGTCAACCGCTCGCCTATCCAGCACACGGTCCAGAGACCGATTCACAAGTCTTCGCAGGCCACGCTCGGGTGGCACGCGGGCTGGTCACTCGACACTGGGAGGGCATCACCCGCAGCGGCTTCGGCGACGCGGCCCCGCCACCCGACCTCGCGCCCGTCAGAGCCCAGGTCGGCAAGCTCGTCCACGATCCCGGTACCTTGAGCCGTGCTCAGGGCTGTCTGATCGGCCAGTTCGCCGGCGATGCCCTGGGCGCCCTGGTCGAATTTCAGTCGGCGGAGCACATCGCTGCGCGCTATCCCGACGGCGGTCCGCGCGAGCTCGCGGCAGGCGGCCCACACGCGATCATTGCCGGCCAGCCTACGGACGACTCCGAGCTTGCCCTGGTCCTTGCCCGCAGTCTGGTCGCCCACTCGGGTTTCGACCAGGAGGCCGTCGGCGCCGCGTACGCGGGTTGGTACCACGGCTGGACACACACCCTGGAGCCGCGCACGTGCGACCACCCGTGGTGTCGGCCATTCGACGTGGGCGGCACCACCGCGCGCGCCCTCGGCGCGGTCGACGCCGCCGACGTACTCGACGGCCGCGCCGCCCAACGCGCCCGAGCGGCCGCCAATAAGGAGAGTCAGGCCAACGGCGCGCTGATGCGGGTGAGTCCGCTGGGAGTCTGGGGTGCGCTGCGCGATCCAGTCGTCGTCGACGAGGCGGCGCGTCAGGACGCACAGCTTACCCACCCCCACCCCCTGTGTCAGACAGCTTCGGCGCTCTTCGCCGTCACCCTTGGCGCCGCCATCCGCGAGCGCCTCAACCCCATGACCACGCACGCGTTCGCGCTCGAGTGGTTACGTCAACACGCCTCGCAGTCAGACCTTGTTCGCGTGGTACAGGTCGCCGCTGACGAGCCGCCCGCCGACTACCTCACCCAGCAAGGCTGGGTCCTGATCGCGCTGCACAACGCCTTTTTTCAGTTGCTGAACGCCCCGAGCTTTGAAGCAGGCCTGGTGGCCACCGTCCGCAAAGGCGGCGACACCGACACCAACGCCGCCATCTGCGGCGCCCTCCTCGGCGCCGTGTACGGCCGTTCGGCCATCCCCGACCAATGGCAGCACATGGTGCTGTCGTGTCGCCCCATGCCCGGCCAACCCGGCGTGCATCAGCCGCGACCCGCTGTGTACTGGCCCACGGACGCCCTCGTACTCGCCGAACGCCTCGTTCTGGGGTAATTTTCGTCAGTTTCAGGCGAAATTCAGGTGGGGCCTCGTTCATTCAGGCGCAATGGGTGGCCCGCACCACGAATCTGCAAACGTGTCATCAGCCACGTTCAGCCTCCTGTTTACCGATATCGTCGGCTCGACGGAGCACGTGGTGCGCCTGGGCGACGAGCGCTGGGACGCGCTGCTGACCCGCTATCGCACAGCCGTCCGTCGTTCGCTGCGGCGCTTCCACGGACGCGAGGTCGACACCGCGGGCGACGGCTTCTTCGTCGTTTTCGACTCGGCCGCGGCCGCTATCCGCTGTGCGACCTCCATCAAGCACGCGCTCCATCCGCTCGGACTCCGCATCCGCACCGGCGTCCACGTCGGCGTCTGCCAGACCGGCGGCGAAAAGATCAGCGGACTCAATGTGCATGCCGCGGCGCGCGTGATGAGCGCGGCACAGGCTGACGAGGTTCTCGTCTCGAGCGCCGCGCGCGATGCGCTGGCGAGTTCGGCCCTCAGACTGGTGGATCGCGGCGCCCATACGCTGAAGGGCTTGCCGGGCCAGTGGCAGCTGTTCGCCGTGGTGCTGCCCGCAGCGTTAACGAACGGGCACCCCGGCCGGCGACTATCCTATGCCTCGCATCGTGAGCGCCGCATCTGTAGCCGCCAACGAGCGCGCCAGGTCTCGCCGCGACTGGGGCGAATATGCCACCTTCCTGGCGTTCGTCGTACCCAATCTGCTGCTGCTCGCCATCTTCTCGTACTGGCCACTCGTTCAAAACATTTCGCTCAGCTTCACCGACTGGGACATGATCTCGCCCGACAAACGCTTCGTCGGCCTCGACAACTGGATCAGCGTCCTCAGCAGCCCCCGCTTCTGGCAAATCGTCCTGAATACCGCCATTTTTACGGTAGGCTCGGTCGGGATCACGCTGGTGCTCGGTTTAGCGCTGGCGCTCCTTTTGAACCAGACACTCCGCTTCCGCAACGCGGCGCGCACCGTGATTTTCACGCCGACGGTCCTGTCGGGCGCGGCGGTGGCCGTGGTGTGGTATTTCATCTTCGATCCGAACTGGGGCATTCTGAAAACCGCGCTTGGTGTGATAGGCGTCCCGTCGCCGCGCTGGGTGGTCGACGTGCACTGGGCGATGCCGGCCATCATCATTGTGTATGTCTGGAAGACCGTCGGATACGCAGCAGTGATTTTCCTGGCGGGCCTTCAGGGCATTCCCAGGGAGTTGTACGAAGCCGCGCGCGTGGACGGCGCAGGCGCGTGGGACCGCTTTCGCGCCGTGACGTTGCCGGGGCTCGCGCCGATCACCTTTTTTCTGCTGGTTACCACCATACTGCTCTCCTTCCAGGCATTTGACATCATCAACGTGATGACCAAGGGGGGACCGGTCATTGCCACGACCACGCTGCTGTACCAGTACTGGAACGAGGG
>JAFAWJ010000669.1 GCA_019242065.1 Chloroflexota bacterium | reverse complement strand
AGGCCATTGATGAGTTGGGTGGGATACAAAGCTAGCATGGGTCCCCCGATGTGTGGTTTATCCGGGATTTGAGGTTTGCCTCTGGCCGACCGCATTCACAACCAGGACACTATCCGGTGAAAGCGGCGCCGACCATGCGGCGGGAGTGGCACCCTCGGCAGCCGCTACGCGATAGCAGTAGCCTGAGCGAAACGGTGAAGTCGCGACGTAGCCCCAGGTAGCAGTAGGCTGCTCTGAGGTCAGCGCCACTTTCGACGGAGGGTGCTCGGCACTGTTCGCGTCTGGTTCCGTGACGAGCTCGATGAACAATGGCGGAGCCTCGGCGCCCAGCAGGCCCTGGACTGTAACCAGGTGCGGCCCATAGCCCGCAAAGGAATTCACGTCCAGCTCGATACGTCCAGGTGCGGCTATGGGAAGCGAAACCGGACTGCCCCCATCCAGGGGCACAGCCGTGAGCGCCATAGTGACGTCAGTGGCGACGGCGGGCGCCGCGACCGCCACTTCGACGCGTTCGTCATCAGCCGCGGCCAACTCGAACGGCTGCTGAAGCTCGCGCGCCTCGACTTGATACGTCAGGACACCTTTAATGGTGGCGAGGTGGAGAAGCTCCGAGCTAGCGACAATAATGGCAAACGCCAACGGGAAGCCGTCCGCGTCCAACTGGATCCATGCTTCAGTGTGCTGCCGCGGAGTGGAGTCATATTCCTTGACGAAACCTCCGGCGCCGATGACGGCGAAACAAGTGACGGAGAAGGCGAGCGCCTCTGCCGGCGCCAGTGCTAGCTCCAGGAAGCCGCGATCGTCCGGCGCCACGAACAACGTCGTCTTGCTGACGCTGAAGGGTCGGGCTGGTGGATTCGGGGCAAGTTCGACACGCGCTCCGATCGCCTCCAGCCCAACGCGGCTCCGCGGCAGGCTGGCGGTCAGGTCCACACGATACATACCGAGAGTCAATGCTGGAACGGAAATGTCCCTGACCATCTTCGCCAGGACAGCGGGATCGTTCAGGATATGCATGCCACTAACCGGGTCGAAGCTCATCACGAGCGGTCGGATGGCATATGCCGGCGCGTTCAAATCCCATCGCGTGACCGCGGTGTTGATCTGTGCCATCGGCCTGAACTGGACGAACGCGGGATCGGTTGCGCGCGGCGACGGAGCGGGGTCTCCGTACGCGGCGACCACGCGATCAGTCATAATCTGTGCAAGCTGGGCTGCACTTCCGTCCGGCGCAGGCGTAAACGTGGCGGCGGACGCCACAGCAGGCGCAGCAAAGAACGACATGATGTCTGGAATCGACATCAGCCGATCGCTTCGGCCCGTCAGCAACGCAGTCAACAGCTTCGAGGGATCGAACTCGACCAACACCTGGAGTCTCGGCGCAACACCCGGCATCCACGCCTCGATACGGGCGCCCAGTAGCAATGCGCTTTGGCCTTCCAGAGCACCGCGTATCAGTTCGCCGGCGTCCCTTGACAGGCGCGCCGTCCAGCGCGCGAAATCCGTGCTCCACCAGCCCAACGGGACTGGGTTCAGCAGGTCTGCTGGTAGTTGTACGCTGCTGGCGGTCGCGTACAGTCTGCCGAAGCCGCCACCAAACGCAACTGGTTTCACGGTAGCAGCCGGGTCCGTCAGGCGTGCCAGCTTCAATGCCGATGGCAGCGGGAACTCACCAGCAACCGAGAAGTCGAGGACAGCAAACTGACCATCTGAAGTAAAGTCACCCAACCTCTGGACGAGGTCGAGCTCGAATTGCGGAGTTCCGTCAGCGCGTGCCGCGACCTGGAGGCTTTGTGGAAGAACGCTGTAGCTTCCGCTGCCAAACGCCGGAATTAACGTCACATCAGCGCTGGACATCATGGCCTGAAAGTCCGGAAGGCCCGTTAGAACGGTCACGCTGTTGTTAGCCACCCATGGTGACGAACAGGTCATCCACGTTTGTCGTCGTCCATTGGCCTGACTGCGTACCGCTGGCGGTGATGGTGTCGACTCGGTATGTATAGCTGGAGCTGTCACCTTGGCCCAGCACGTATTGGGCCACGTCGACATTTAACTCAATCGTTTGTGTGAGCAGCCCGCCTGTGGCCGTCGGAGACGACTCAAACGTCACCGTCTGGCCATTCTGGAACACGACCTGGACAGCGAGAGGTGGAGTCGTCGCATCACTCGCGGAGGCTCCGCCAGCCTGCGCTCCGAACACCGCTGCAGGAAGCTGAACCGTGATCTGTCGCTTAACAGGCTCGGTTACCTGGTTCTGAATTATAGCTTTCCAGATAGCTGCACTATCCGGACGTACAGTGACCTGTCCCATGTCAAGCTGTGCCTTGGTGGATGGATCGAAGGTACGACCTGCCGCCAACTGCAGCACGAGCGACACTCCGGCCGCGTCCGTCCCGGAGCCTCCTGGCTGTAAATCCACCGGAAGGTCTGGCGAGACGCCGACCAGGTCGTATGGCACCGAGGTGCCGTTCTGAAGAAGCAGCACTGGCAAAGCTGCAACGTGGATCGGGCTTTCGATCGCATTCTTTGCCACCACAGAAACCTGGTTGGATGCCTGGTCGTACGTCTGGCTAAGGTCGAAGATCTCTCCCGCAAAGTCTGAAGCCCGCCCGGTGAAGGGGACGTGCTCAGTGGACTGATCCACGGTGACCTGCAACTCGCCCGACAGTAGCACGCTGGGCGTGACAAACATCGCGTTGTATACCTGCTGGAATTGCGCCAGCGACAGGGTCACTGAGCCCTGTATCCCGTTAGCCGTATCGATCGTGGCATTGGCGATGGGCACCGGAGCTGAGCTGACCGACGGATTGGTTGAGGGCATGTTTAACAGCAGTTGGGTCGCGCTGGCCGGCAGGATCGCCAGACTCGCGAGTTTCGGGATTCCAAAACTCGTGAGTAGCGGACCCGCCGCGGCCGCGGCTGTGCGATTCGGATCCCAGACCGGGATTGCGAGAAACGTCAGGGTGACGGTCAGGGACGCTGGGTCGCTACCATTGGTGGCGACGCTCATCGCTGGCGTGTGGGGGCTCGACGCCAGGCGCGCAATTTTGTAGGCGTCTGGCAAGAAGTACACCTGGTCCGGTTGCAAGGGGTTTTGCCAGTACTGGTAGGACTTCGCACCCCCGGGC
>JAFAWJ010000414.1 GCA_019242065.1 Chloroflexota bacterium | reverse complement strand
GATAGTTCTGGGCGTCGTACAGCAGGCGCCCCCAGGTGGGCAGGTCCGGCGGGAAGCCCACGCCCAGAAACGACAGCGCCGACTCGGTAATGATCGCCGCGCCGACGCCAACGGTGGCGGCCACGATTACCGCGCTGAGCGTGTTGGGCAGGATGTGGGTCACCATGAGGCGTCGGTTGCCGGCGCCGATGCACCGCGCGGCTTCCACAAACTCTTTTTGCTTCAGCGACAGGAACGATGCGCGCGTCAGCCGCGACAGCGTCATCCAATTGAGCGCCCCGATCACGAACACGATCAAGAAGAAGATGCCCAGCTCGGGCCCGAACACTTTCTTGAGCGGATCGCGGAACAGGTAGGTCACCATCAGCAGGAACGGCAACTGGGGCAGCGCCAGGAACAGGTCAGTCAGGCGCATCAAGCCGCTGTCGGCTCGACCGCCGAAGAAGCCAGCCATGGCGCCGACCAGCGTGCCGAGGGTGACGGCCACCAGCACGGCGACCACGCCGACCGCCATCGAGACGCGCCCGCCGAGCATCGTGCGAGCCAGCAGGTCACGACCCAGGTCGTCGGTGCCGAACGGATGCTGCAGCGACGGTGGCTGCAAGCTGGCGCTGTAGTCGATGGTGTCGGGTGACTGGCGATAGACGACTGGGCCGATGATGGTCATGATCAGCAACAGCGCCAGCACGATCACGCCAAACATGGCCAGGTGATGACGGCGGAACTGGCGCCAGGCGTCGGACCACAGGGACCGACTGGGACGATGCAGTCTGGCGTCGGCTGACGGGCTGGCGGGTCGGGCGACATCCCGGGCCGTAACTGTGGTGGCCATGCTCCTGACGAACCCCCGTGCCTATCAGTCGTAGCGAATACGCGGGTCGAGTACGCCGTACATGATGTCGGCGATCAGATTGAAGATCACGACCAGGACGGAGAACGTGAACACGATGGCCATGATCACCGGAATATCGTTGTTCTCGATTGAGGTGATCAGCAGCGAGCCAATACCTGGTACGCGGAAGATCTGTTCGGTAATGAGTGCGCCGGAGAAGACAGTTGGCGCCGAGAGCGCGATCAACGTGACGACTGGAATCAGGCTGTTGCGCACGGCGTGGCGCATGATCACGCCGTATTCAGCCACGCCCTTGGAGCGCGCGGTCCGCACGTAGTCCTGCGGCAGATTCTCCAGCAACGACGCGCGTGTAAAGCGCGCCAGCGTCGCCGTCTGGAACAGGGCCAGAACGGCGATCGGCATGATCGATTGCTTGATCTGCATGCCAAGCGTGTCGAGGTCATGCACTTGCAGCGTCGAGTCGTAGATGAACGGCAACCACTGCAGTTTGACGCTGAAAAAAATGATCAGCAGTAACCCCGTGAAAAAGGTCGGAATGGAAAAGCCGATGAAGGCAAAGGTGGTCGACGCGTGGTCGAACACGGAGTACTGCTTGACCGCAGAGATGATGCCAATCGGAATGGCGATCAACAGCGACACCAGGTACGCCACGCCGACGACGGCGAGTGTGCTCGGAATGCGCAGCTTCAACAGGTCCCAGACGGGCATGCGGCTGCCAAAGGAAAAGCCCCAATCGCCATGCGCCAGGGCAATTACCCACTTGACATAGCGGATGGGCCACGGCTGGTCGAGTCCGAGCGATCGGCGGATATTTTCGCGAACCTCGGGCGGCACCGCCGGATTGGCCGCGAATTGGGACAGGGGATCGCCCGGCGCCAGCGAAAGGATCGCGAACAGCACGAAGCTGATCAGCAAGAGGGTAGGAATCGCGAGTAAGACGCGGCGTATCAAGTAGCGGCTCACGGCAGCCCCACTCCTCTCGCTTCTGCGCTCAGCTCAGAGATCTAGCTCCCGGTCTTGTACCAGTCCTGGACGTTCCAGGTGACGTTGTCCCAGGGGTTGGGAATATCGCCCATGATGTTTTTGGCGATACCGTCGGTCGGCTGCGTGCGGGCCACCAGCGGAATGACGACGACCTGAGAGACCAGCATGTCGTTGGCCTGCATGATCAGTTGCGTGCGCTTGGCGGGGTCGGTCTCCGTCAGCAGTTGCTGATAGAGCTGGTCGTACTCGGAATTCGACCAGCGACCGTAGTTGTTGCCATGCCACTGGTTGGCCTTGGACGCGATCTGGTCGGTTGTCCACAGGTCGACGTACTGTGTGTAGTCCGGCGAGCTGGGGTTATTGGTGTACATCTCGGTGTCGGTGTAGAAGTGCGCCGCGGTGTCGGGGTTGCCGGCGTCGCTCGAGAAAAAGACGCTGGCGTCGACCGACTTCAGCTCGACGTCGACGCCGATCTGTTCCCAGCCGGCCTTGATGATGTCCTGTTCTTTCTGGCGCAGTGAGTTGACGGTGGTTTGAAACACGACGTGCATCCGAACGCCGTCTTTCTGCCGAATGCCGTCGGATCCCTTGGTCCAACCCGCCTGGTCGAGCAGCTGGTTGGCCATGTCGATGTTGTACTGGCAGACGTCCATGCTGTCGGTGTTCTTGGAGACGACGGACGGCGGCGACGTGAAGATGTTGCACGAGGCCTGGCCAGCGGGACCGTAGAGCTGCTCGCCAATGGACTTGCGATCCACGGCCATGGCGAAGGCCTTGCGGACGTTCAGGTCAGTAAAGAACGGATGCTTGGTGTCGGGCTCCGCTTTCGCGCCGTTTTCGTCGGTGTTGGGATCCGCGAAATTGATCAGGATGCGCTCGACGGCGGGGCCAGGCGCGGTGACCAGGTTCGCCTTGCCGCCCTGCTGGAGCTGATTGAGCACCTGAGACTCGACCTGCAGGTTCCAGGCGTAGTCGGCCTCGCCGGTCTGGAAGACGGCGCGCGCGGCAGAGACAGCATCGCCACCGCCCTTGAGCTGGATGTCGTGGAAATACGGCTTGATGGGATCGCGGAACTGATCGTTCATCGTGTAGGTGACGACGTCACCTGGCTTGAAGTCGACGACCTTGTACGGGCCGGTGCCGATCGGCGCCAGGTTGCCCGGCGCGTCCTTGGCGTTGGCGCCCAGGTATGGCGCGAACTGCTTCTTCTGCAGGATGGTGCCGTAGCCAGAGGTGAAGATCTGATACGGATACGGGTTGGGCGACTTGAAGGTCACTTTGACGGTGTGCGCGTCAATGGCTTCGACATTGGTGACGCCGTCGGCGGTCTGCGTGTCGGCAGAGGCTACGTCCGGATTGACGATGTACTGCCAGGTGAACACGACGTCGTCGGCGGTGAAGTCTGAACCGTCGGACCACTTGACGTCGGGCTTGAGCTTCCAGGTAATCGTCGTCTGGTCCTGGGAAACGCCGCCGTTGTCGAGCGTGGGGATCTCGGCGGCCAGCGCCGGGACGAGGTTGCCGTCGGGTCCAATCCAGGCCAGCGGCTCGAGGATCATGCCCCCGGCGTCGTAGTCCTTGGTGCCCTGAGACAGGTGGGTGTTCAAAATGGTGGGCGCCTGCCAGAACAGGACGTGCAGCGTGCCGCCCTGCCCTCGGCCCGCGCTGGCGCCAGCGGCCGCGCCCGTTGGCGCCAGGGTCGGAACGGGCGCGCCCGGGGCGGTGGTCGGCTGAGCGGCGGCCGCCGGCGCCGTGGTTGGCTGCGCGGCAGCGGCGGGGGCGGTCGTGGGTCCCGCCGCGGGTGCGGAGGTCGGCGCGGACGTGCTAGCGGCCGGGCCGCACGCGGCTGCCAGCAGTAGTGTCCAGGCGGACAGGATGTACAGGGAACGCCTCATCAATGTCTTGATCCCTCCCGGGCTTCTCTCTGGCGATCATTGTTTGAGGCACTTTGTCAATTGTCAACGAACGTTGGGTACCAAAAAGCGACGCGACATTGCGTGTCCGGATGCTATTGACGCCGGCCGCGAACCGCGCTTCTATAAGCGGCTTTTAGACCACCGCACGCCGCGATCACGACGTGTCATCGTCGCCGACGGGCGTGGACGACCAGGTTGCCACCGACGTAGCGCCGCTCTCGAATCTCGAAAAAGGTCGCGAGCCGATTGATGCGTGTCAGCATGCGCACG
>JAFAWJ010000364.1 GCA_019242065.1 Chloroflexota bacterium | reverse complement strand
GACGTACACAAGTTATCGCCACCCACCTGAACACTCCCCTTACTACGGTCGTGACAGCTGGGATGCCACCAACCTGAACATTCCCTCTACTACCGTCCTGACAGCACGAATGCCGCGATCCGCGGACAGCACGTAGCGCGGGGGGGTCGCCGCGGGAGTGAGCGCAGCGAACGGCGGCGGGGGGCGGCAGCCCCCTAACCCATTGCGCTAGCACCCAGCGGCGCATGCGCCGCTGGGCACTTGGGCGCATGCGCCCAAGTGAGGAGTTCGCGCATGCGCGAACTCCCTCCAAATAATCTTTACACCGGCACCGCCAGCGTCGCCTCCCGCGCGCTGGCGATCTCCGTCTTCAGCCCCAGCCCATTCGCCACGCGATTGGTGTAGCAGTAGTACGCCACCATATTGTTCAGGTCGAGGATGTCAACGTCCGCCAGGCCCTGAGAGCGCAGGCCGTCGATGTCCTCCGCCGACACCACGCCAGGCGTCAACGTCAGCTTCACCGCGTAATCCATGATCGCGTCCAGCCGCGCCTCCCCCGACCGTGCCGTCCTGGGGTCCCCGGCAACCCGGTCCAGAAACTTGCGCTCCCCAGCGACTCCAGCTTGAGCATCAGCCCCGACGAGCAGTGCGGCGTCTCATTCAGCACCGAGGTCACCAGCGCCGCCATCTGCCGTTCGATCGGGCTCAGCCCCGACGGGCACGCCTCGACCACCTTATAGAGCTGCAGCCGCAGCTGAACCAGGTCGGGATACAGGCTGCCAAGCTGCGTATATTCGGTCGGCTCGCCGAGCCGTTTGGCCTGCCAGTCGTAGGCCTCTTTGAGCGTGCCCGAGGCCTCGCTCCAGGGAACAGTCTGAATCCAAGCCATCGCGTGTAATCTTCGCACGCGATGCCCGCCGTCAGAGAGCAAGGACCGCGGACCGGCGTCTGGCTCTTTCCCGCCGCGCCCGCGCCGCGCATGGTCGAATTCGTCGAGCACGCCGAACGCCTGGGCCTGGACGAGATCTGGCTGGGCGACGAGGGACCCGCGCGCGACCCGCTCGGCGTGCTGGCCGCCGCGGCCGTACGCACCCGCTCGATTCGATTGGCCGTAGGCGTCACCAACCCGTACGTGCGCCACCCAGCAATGACCGCGGTGTCGATGATGACCATCCACGAGCTGTCGGCCGGCCGCGCCATTGTCGGCCTCGGCGTGGGCGGCAACATGGCCCTCGATCCGCTCAACCTGACGGCCGTCCGTCCAGTACAGACCATCCGCGACGCCCTGCAGACGATCCGCGCCGTCACGCGCGGCGAATCCGGCGGCAGCTACCGTGCGCGCGACGGCGCCTTGCAGTCCCCAGACCTGCCAATCTTCGTCGGCTCACGCAGTCCGCGCATCAACCATCTGGCCTCAGCGCTGGCCGACGGCGCGTTCGTCGCCGGTCTGCCGGTGTCGCAAGTCGCCGAGGTCGTCGGCTGGGCGCGCTCCAGCCGTCGCATTCCTGTCGCGGTGTACATCAGCGCCGCGTTCGAGCCGGAGGACGTCGAGCGCGCCCGACCCGAAATGGCGTGGGGCCTGGCCAATTCGTCGGACGCCACGGTGGCGCTCACGGGTCTGCCACGCTCGGCCTTCGAGGCCGCCACGGCGGCCCTGCAGCGCGGCGACCGCGAGCCAGCGCGCACGCTGATGACCGACGACGTGCTGCGCCAGATGCTGGTCTGGGGCTCGCCCGAGGACATTGGCGCGCGTCTGGCCCAGCTGGTGCACCAGCTACAGCCTGACAGCATCGGCCTGTCCCTCCTGCAAGACGACGTCCCCAGAGCGCTGGAAGCCAGCGCCGCGACCTTCGCCGCGATGCGCCGCAATCTCTAATCAACAATCAGCTCAGTGAGCGCGCCGCCTCGCCGAGCGCCTCGATCGTCGCCGCCCCGCTCGCCTCGTCATACCCCACAACCACCGACACGTACATCGCCCCGAGCGCGGCGAACGCCTCGATCTGCTCCGCCAGGTACGCCGCCGGCCCGACCAGCGTCGTAAACCCTTGAAACGCGTGCGGGTCGTCCGCCGGCGCACGCACCGACATCCGCGTGCGGACCTTCAGTCCCACGCCGCCCGCGTCGCGGTACCGCCGCGCCAGCGGTTCGAGCTCGACGGCCGACATGCGTGTCGGCTGCCACGGCAGCCCGTAGCGCACCGCGCGCCGCATCGTCGCCTCCGCGCCGCTCAGCCACAGCTCGGGCGGCTCGACGGCGTGACACGGCGAGATCGGCAGCGGCGCCTGCCAGCTCGAGAACTGCCCGTCGAAGTCCTCGCCGCGCAGCGCGGCTTTGAGCGCGCCGATTCCCTCGTCCAGCCGCGCGCCGCGCTCCTCGAACCGATAGCCGAATAACCGCGCGTCCTCAGCCCAGAAGCCCGCGGACAGCGCCAGGTGGCACTCGGCGCCAGTCACCGCCTGGAGCGAGCAGGCTTGCTTGGCCAGCAAGCGCGGATCGCGGGCGGGCAGCACGATCGCGTCGACACCGTAGCTGCGCATCGGCACGTGGCCGGCCAGCCAGCCCAGCTCGACGAAGCAGTCCAGTCCGCCGGACCAGATCGGAAACGAGGGCGTACTGACGAAGCCGTCGCCGAGTATCAGGCCGTCGAGCCCGGCCTCGGCGGCCAGTCGCGCCAGCCGCAGCGCACCCTCACGCGAGGCGGCGAACGGCGAGATACCAATCTGAACCGAGCCCAACCTGGCTACGGTAGCCGATCGACCCGGCGCCCGTCCTTACACGGGCTCGGTCAGTCGCTCGCGCAGCGTCGCGAGCGCGCAGGGCGCCAACCCATCGATCCGCAAGTAGGCGTCGGCACCCCCGTACCGCGACTCGAGATACGTCAGCGTACTCAGCATCCGTTCCGGCGGCGAATAGAAAGCCGTGGCCCACACGTCCCAGCTCTGCCCACGTGCCTCGACCAGGTGTCGACTCTCCGCAAGGTACTCGCGTCCGAGGCACGCGTTCGTCAGCGCATAGTGCGCCGCGATCGTGCTCGCCTCCACGCCGACAGCCGCCAGCAGCAGCGCGATCGCGATTCCCGTGCGGTCCTTGCCCGCCGCGCAATGAATCAGCGCGGGCACCCATCCGACCCAATCAGCGTCTCGACAACGCCGGCCACGCTTGCGCCGCAATCCTCGAGCTCCCGACGGTAGCCGTCAGTTGCCCGTGGCGGATTCGGGTCGGCCGGCGCAGGACCTCCCAGAATGGCACCCGACGGTAGGTCACTTCGGCGCGAGTCGTCGTCGCGAACACATTGGGTCGCTCTACAACTTCGGCGTTGTCGCACAGGTCGACGATGCAGCGCAGGCCAGCGTCCACCAGCCAGATCTGGCCGTCGGCGTCGAGCCGATCGAGGCAGTCCGAGCGATACAGGGTTCGCCACCGCGTTTGACGGCCATGCGTGGGTCGGGTAGCCACGCAGGTCGCGCAGATTGCGCGTAC
>JAFAWJ010000277.1 GCA_019242065.1 Chloroflexota bacterium | reverse complement strand
GGCGAGCGCTGCGCCAGCACCTCCAATCGCAACTTCGAAGGGCGGCAGGGTAAGGGCGGTCGCACGCACCTGGTCAGTCCGCCGATGGCCGCTGCCGCCGCCATCGCCGGACACTTCGTCGATATCAGGAGCTGGAACTAGCCGTGGAGCCCTTCAAGCGTCACACCGGCCTGGTCGCCCCGCTCGATTGCGTCGACGTGGATACCGACCAGATCATCCCCAAGCAGTTTTTGAAGAGCATCGCCCGCACGGGCTTCGACGCCGGGCTGTTCTACGACTGGCGCTTTCGGTCTGACGGCTCCTTGAATCCCGAGTTCGTGCTGAACAAGCCGCAGTATCAGGGCGCCAGCATCCTGATCAGCGGGCGCAACTTCGGCTCGGGCTCGTCGCGCGAGCACGCGCCGTGGGCGCTGCAGCAGTACGGCTTCCGCGCGGTGATCGCCCCGAACTTTGCCGACATCTTCCGCAACAACTGCTACCAGAACGGGCTGCTGCCGGTGGCTCTGCCGGAGAACATCGTCCGCCAGCTCCTGGACCGCGCCGAACAGGAGCCCGGCTATACGGTGACGATCGACCTGGAAAACCAGACGGTCGCGGATGCGCGCGACACGCTGGCGGCGTTCGACATCGATCCGGCGGTCAAGCATCGGCTGCTGCACGGGCTCGACGACATCGGGCTGACGCTGCAGAACTCCGCGGACATCGCGGCCTTCGAGCAGCGCCGCCCGCCCATTCTGCCCACGACGACGCAGGCGGTTCGGGCGTGAAGCGGCTGGTCGTGGTGCTGGTGGCGGCGGGCGGCCTGGCGTGGTGGTGGCGACGGCGCTCGGCGAGCAATGCTGAAGGGGACACGTGGTCGACGCCGACGAGCAGTGCGCCGTCAGCGGCCTATGAGCCGCCGAAGCTCGGCGGCGACGTCGATCCCGAGCTGCTGGCGATCCTGGCGTGTCCGCTGGACAAGCAGCCCGTGACGCGGCAGGGGAACTACCTGGTGTGTGGCGAGTGCCAGCGGCACTATCCCATTCGGGATGGGATTCCCGTGATGCTCATCGACGAAGCCTTGACGCCCGAGCAAGCGTCCGTGGCGCCCAGTTAGCGGAAGACAGCGCTGCAGAACGTAACGCTCGAGCTCTGGTCGCGGTCGACCCACTGGGTGTAGCGCAGCACTTCGGCCTGGCGCGCCTCGGCTTGCATCAGTGCCGTCAGGAGATAGATGGGCGTGAAGCCGCAGATGCGGCGGGCGTCGTGGTCGCGCATGACGTCGGCGTAGTAGCCGTCCGTGTCGGCGGCGGACACGTAGGCCAGCAAGTCCCCGTCGGCCGAGCGCACGGCCGACTGATGCGCCTTGTCGACTGCCCAGTCGTCGCCAAAGCGCGGACCGATATGCGCCAGGTCCACCGCGGCGATCAGCGTCGTGCGGCGGCCGTCGGCTGCCAGGGTGCGCGCCAGTGCCGACACGAAGCCCGAGACGAGCTCGACATCGCGGGGTGAACGGCCGTAGGGCACCATGCTGTGCAGCGAATCACACAGGATGGGCACGATCGGCGCCGCGTCGTCGCCGGCCAACCCGAGCGAGCGCAAATACACCGCCTGGAACTCGATCGAGTGTTCGCCCGAGTGCGAGAACTCGCCGGCGTACAGGTCGTGCCCCCACTCCGCTTGCAGACGGTCCAGGAAGCCGCCGTCGGCCGGAACCGGCCCGAGGGGCGTGTCGTAGGCCTTCCGCGTGGCGGCGAAGTGGCCCTCGACCGGCGTATGACAGGTGCCGAGGATCACGTACAGCGCCGCGGGCTCGGCTTCGGCCAGCGCCTTGTAGCCCCAGCTGTAGGTTGGCGCGCCGCGGTGCAGGTCGACGTGAGGGGCGATCAGCGCCCGCGGCGAGGCGGATCGCGGCGCGAGTCGATCGGGAAGCGCGCCGGGACCATCTGGATCGGTATAGCCAGCGTCCAGCTGGCGTCGGAGCTCCGCGGGCGTGCCCGCGTAGGCGCCGCCGGCGTGGACCGCGGGGCGGCTGGGTAACCCCAGGAAGGCGGCGCGTCGCTGGGAGTTGTGGTGCATCGCACGCGGACCTTCGAGATAGCCGCCCTCGTCGAGGCGCACCAGAAAGCTCCGGAGCTGGGATTCGGGCAGGCTGGTGCCGCGCAGCAGCAAGGCGCTGCCGAGCTCGCCGATGGTCCGGTGGCCGTCGAGCAGCATCAGGATCTGCACGGCGCCGTCGGACAGGATCAGCGGGCTGAGCGATGGGTCGGACGGGTCGCGCAGCACCACGCTCCGCCGTCCGCGATCCTGGATCGGAAAGACCTCGACCGGGCGTAGCCTGGGGTGCTCGGATAGCGGAAAGTCGCGGCTGGCGCTGACGTCCTCCGGCATGCGGCTAGGTCGCGGGCACTGGCAGGCGCGAGTCGTCGGTTTCAGGCACCTCGGCGGGCGCGCGGCGGCGCAGCAACGCGGCGGACACCAGGTAGAAGAGGATCACGATCAGCAGCAGGTTGCGGTAGCCGATCAGCAGCGACGCGTATTCGAGCGCGCCGCCGACCATGATGCCGATCAGGTTCGACGCAAAGGCGACATTGGCCGTGAGGCCGGTGCCTTTAAACGACCCGGCGAAGACCAGGTTGGCGACGAACACTGGCGCGAACGCGACCAGGCTGGCCAGCGCATAGCGCAGCGGCAGCACGTTGATGGACAGGAACCATTCCTGCGGAACGAAGTACGCCAGCAGCAGCGTCGCCACCAGCAAGACGTACAGCGGGACCGATGGACGTATCGGGAACCGCGAGCTGAGGAACACCGCCAACATGACGCTGCACAGGATCGCGAAGAAGACCAGCGAGTTGACCAGCCACGTCGAGCCGAACAGCAGTGAGAAGGTGACCAGGCTGCGCGTCTCGAGCAGCATGAACGCCGCACCGAGGAAGAACATGTGCAGGCTGAAACCGCGGCGAGCGCCAGGTGGCGCCAGTCCGAAGATCAGCCCGAGGGCGATCACGCCAACCATCGCCAGGCCCGCGACGTAAACCCATGGCATCGACGGATCGCGCAGATACATCAGCGGCCAGTCGTCAGTGGCGGGGGTCGGCGGGGCAACCTCGTCGTCGCCGGCGTAGTTGTTGTGGTCGAGCACGCCCTGGCCGACCAACGGCAGCAGGATCGCGTTCGGGTCCTCGTTGAGCTGTGGCGTGGGCGCACGGATCTCGGTGTACGGCTGGGCCATCTCGGGGTGCTGGGCGAGCAGCGTTTGCAGCCGCGGGCCGTCGACCAGCACACCAGCCCGACCCCAGCCGCCGAAGCTCTGCACGTATGGAGCCTGGCCGTACGCGTCCTCGAGCATGCCCGCGAGCTTGCGGATCAGCCAGTCGTCGCGATAGTAGTTGTAGAGGACCATGGCCCCGTCGGGGGTCAGGTGTGCGCGGGCCTCCTTGAAGGCCTCCTCGGTGAACAGGAAGCTCTCCAGCCGCAGACTCGAGAACTGTGAGGTGAGGGTGAGCGAGTCGGGCAGGGCGAAGATGATCAGGTCGTACTTGTCGTCGCTCTTGCGGATGAAGGAGCGGCCGTCGTCGACGTGCACGGTCACGCGCGGGTCGGAGAACGGCTGCTCGGGGTGGAACTCGGCGCCCAGTTGGGCGATAACCGGATCGATCTCGACCGCGTCGATGTGCCCGACGTTGCCGTACTTCAGGCCGATGGCGGTGTCGGAGCCGCTGCCGGCGCCGATGATCAGTGCGTGCTGGAACTGGCCCGAGCCGAACAGCTCGTAGGGCGCGCGATAGAACGGCTCTTTTTCGTCCGAGGGCAGCATGGCCTGGTGGCCGCTGTTGTTGACGTTCAGCGCCCAGCCGTCGCCGTTGTCGGTGGGGGTCAGGCCGATCTTGTAGTACGGCGACCACCAGAACCCCTGGCCGATGCTGTAGGCAATCAGGGTGGCGATCGCGAGCGGCACGATCATGAACGCGCGGTCGCGCCAGGTGGGGCCGATCAGCAGCAGGGTGATGATCAGCAGGCCGACGAACCAGATGGCTGGCGGCTGCTCGAACCAGGACAGGGCGAAAAACGCGGCGATACCCGCCAGGCTGCCGCCGATGTCGAAGGCGTACGCCCGCAGGGGTGGGGTGACCTCTTGCAGCAGGATGCCGAGAGGTCGGCCGATGCAGACGAAGAGCAGGCTGACCACCAGGAAGGCGGCGGGCAGGACCAGGGCGTTTTCGGGCGGGGCGCTGCCGCTTTCGCCGGCGCCGTAGTACAGGACACCGGCCGAGCCGATCTTGAGCTCGAACTTGGTCGCGGCGATGAGGATGGCCGCGGCGAGCAGGATCAGGGGGAAGGTACGCGGGCCGAGGGGCAGCCGGCGGCGGACGGACAGGATGCCGACGCCGAGGCCGAGGAAGCTGGCCAGCAGGATGAAGTTGGTGAAGTACGAAAGGAACCGCACGTGGGCGGGCATCCAGCGGATGCACAGCAGCTCGGCGTACAGCGCCAGGAAGCTAGTCAAAAACAGCTGGAAGTCCTTGCGCCGAGTGAAGGCGCCTGGCCAGGCACCCGTCATCGTTCCACCTCAGAGAGGACACCGCGGAGGATGTCGGGGTGGTTGGTGCCGATGGCATCGACGCCGCAGGCGATGAGACTTCGCATGATCTCGGGGTCGGAGGTTGCCCAGGGGGCGACAGACAGACCCGCACGATGCGCGGCCTCGACGTCCTCGCGCGTGACGTACGCCCAGTGCGGCAGCACGGCATCGGCGCCGGCGGCCCTGGCCAGGCCGATGCCCGCATCCGTCGGGCGGCACGCGTACAGCACGCCCGTGGTGATGCGAGGCTCCAGTTCGTGCACGCGCCGCACCGCGGCGTGGTCGAAGCTGATGACGATGACCGCGTCGGTCATGCCCGCGGCGCTCACAGCTTCGACAACCTTGTGCTCGATGCCCGGGTAATACAGCGGCGCGTTTTTGATTTCGATGTCAACGATGGTCTCCCGCTCACGTGCCCAGGCCAGCACTTCGTCCAGGGTGGGAATGCGCTGCCCGTCGCCTGCGTCGAGGGTACGCAGTTCGGCCAGCGTATGGTCGCGCACCAGGCCGTGGCCGTTGGTCGTGCGATCCAGGGTTTCGTCGTGGATCACGATCAACGCCGCGTCGCGCGACAGGTGCACGTCCAGCTCGATCCAGTCGGCGCCGAGCTCGAGTCCTCGCTCGAACGAGCGCATGGTGTTTTCTGGACAGTGGCCCATCGCACCGCGATGGCCGCACACCCAGACGCGCCCGCGCCCTCGTTGTTGCAAGCGATCTCTGAGCGGCGGGCGTTCAGTGGCTGCCTGAGTCATGATGCCTCGATAGTAGCGGTCAAGCGAATGTCCCCATATACGAGTTCGCAGGGTCGGCGAGTGCTGTTACGCATCTGGCGCGACGTGCCGTTCCCGGGCTGGATGCGTCAGATCTTTCTGCGGGTGCTCAATCCGTCGGTCATGATCGGCGCCATGGCGCTGATCCAGGACGCGCAAGGTCGCGTCCTGGTCGTCGAGCATACCTATCGACGCCAGGTGCCGTGGGGCCTGCCCGGGGGTTGGCTCAAAACGGCGGAAACGCCTGAGGTGGGTCTCGCCCGAGAAGTCATGGAGGAGACTGGCCTGCAGGTCCGCGTCGAGCAACTCCTGGCCGCGGATTTCTGGACCGGCAGCCAGTTCGACCTGCTGTACCGCTGTCGCGTCGAGAGCGGCACCTATCGCGGCTCAGACGAGACCGGCCAGCACCGCTGGCTGCTGCCCGCGGACTTGCCCGAACTGCTGCCCAATCAATGGGCTTTGCTACGCAAAGTCGGGCTGTTTGGATGACCATCTGGCCGTACAATTTGCCCAGGACGCCTCTGTGAGACGGCCCGGCTCCAGCGCGCCCGGACCACCGCGCGCGCGTGGAGCGCTTTTAACAACATTAAAGAAAGGAGGGGAGTTGCGTGTGGACATCATGACGATCATCGTGGCTCTAGTTGCCGTCGCACTGGGCGCCGGGCTGGGCTACTACATTCTGAAGAGGCAAACCGCGACCAGCCAGATGCAGATGGCGGCGGTCGAGGACAGTGCCGCGGAGACGCGCGCGGCGGCCGAAGCCGAAAAGAAAGCCATCCTGCTCGAAGCCAAAGAAGAAGCCATTCGTACCCTGGCGACTGCAGAAGAGGACGCGCGCCAGGTGCGGATCGAGGTCGGCGCACAGGAACGCCGCCTGCGTCAGAAAGAGGAAAGTCTCGATCGAAAGACCGAGGAGATCGAGACCCGCCAGCGGCGACTTCAGCAGCGTGAGGAGGAGTTCGAGGGTCGAGTTCGGGAGGTCGAGCGCCTGCGCACCGAGCAGGTGCTGGCCATCGAGCGGGTTGCCGCGCTGACGCGAGACGAGGCGCGGACGCTGCTGCTCCAGCGCGTCGAAGAGGAGGTACGCACCGAGGCAGGTCGGCGGGCGCGTGTCATCGAGATCGAAGCTCGCCAGGAGGCCGAGGCGCAGGCGCGCAAGATCCTATCGGTCGCCATCCAGCGTTATTCCAGCGACACAGTTGGCGAGATCACCACCACCGTGGTGCCGATCCCCAACGAAGAGATGAAGGGGCGGATCATCGGTCGCGAGGGGCGCAACATTCGGGCGCTCGAAGCCGCGACGGGTGTTGACCTGATCATCGACGACACGCCGGATGCGGTCACGCTGTCGTGCTTCGATCCGGTGCG
>JAFAWJ010000265.1 GCA_019242065.1 Chloroflexota bacterium | reverse complement strand
CGAAGACGCGCGGCGCCAGGTCCACCAGCTCAACCAGCAACTGGCGCCGTTCACGATCTTGCTCGGCACCGAGATGGACATCCTGGAAGACGGCAGCCTGGATTACCCGGACGCGACGCTCGTCAGCCTGGACTACGTCTCGGCCTCGATCCACAGTCGCTTCAAGCAGTCCGAGCCAGTCATGACCGCCCGCATCCTGCGCGGCATCGGCAATCCGCTGGTGCACACCCTGAATCATCCGCACGGTCGGCTGCTGGGTGTTCGACCGTCGTACGCGGTCGACATGCCGCGCGTCATCGCCACGGCAGTCGCGGGCGGATGTGCGCTCGAAGTCAGTGGCGATCCGGCGCGCATGGACCTGGACGGCGCGTGGGCGCGTCGGATTCGCGACGGCGGCGGCCGCTGCACGCTCAGCTCGGACGCGCATTCGACGCTTGATTTCGACAATATCTGGCTGGCAGTTGGCAGTGCGCGGCGGGGCTGGCTCGAGGCGCGCCACGTGCTCAATACGCGGTCGCTGCCGGATTTACGTGAGCTTCTGCGGCAACGCTCTCAGAATGGTGGCTAGCTATGCACGCAACAGCCGCGTTGCCGCGCGGCCGCTGGTTGGTCACCCTGGCGCTCGCCTGTGTGTGGCTCACGGCGTGCGGCGGGGCTGGATCGACGACTCCCGAAGACAACACGCCCGCCGCCGGCGCGGCCACCAGCGTTGCGACAACGCCCGCCCAGAGCGCCCAATCGCCGTCTACCACCACCCTCCCGACGAGCCCGTCCGCCCAGAGTGCCCCCTCGCCGTCCGCGGCCGCGGCTTCATCCTCCAACACGTCTGCCCAGAGCGGCCCATCGCCGTCTACCACCATCGTCCCGACGGGGGCGTCCGCCCAGGCCACGGCCCCGTCCGCGGCCACCACGAGTCCATCCAATACGGCTTCCCAGAGCGCGCCTGCGGCAGCCGCGGCGGCCACCACCCTCGTCCTCGACTCCGCCAACAGCCACGCCAGCTATCACGCCCAGGAGCAGCTCGCCGGCCGCAACCTGCCCAGCGAAGCCGTCGGCACGAGCTCCAGCGTCAGCGGCTCCATCGTCCTGGACCCTGACGGCTCGATCGCCGCCGATCAATCCCAGGTCCAGGTCGACCTGCGCACCCTCACCAGCGACGAGAGTCGCCGCGACAACTTCATCCAGGGCAACACGCTGCACACCAGCCAGTTCCCGATGGCCACCTTCGTTCCGCGCGACGCGCAGGGTCTGCCGAATCCCTTGCCGACGTCGGGTCAGGCCACCTTTCAGCTCGACGGTGACCTGACCGTGCACGGCGTCACCAGGCCCGTGAGCTGGCAGGTCAACGCCCAGTTCGACGGCACCACGGTCAGCGGCGACGCGACGACCAACGTCAATATCAGCGACTTCGGGATGACGCCGCCGAAAGCCGGCCCAGTGCTGAGTATCCAGGACGGCCTGACGCTCGAGCTGGTCTTCGCAGCTAATAGCCGTTAGCTATTAGCCATTAGCCATTAGCGCAACGATTACTCCCTCTCCCCACGGGGTGAGGGGGAGAGGTGTGGCTAACGGCTAAACGCCAGCTCCCGCTCGCCGGCGGCCGCCTTGCTGAAGGCCCGCTGCGCCGCCAGCAGGCCTGAGCCCATCTCCACGTCGATCCCCAGGTCGTTGAACGCCAGCTCGATCCCACCCAGCGTGCCGAGCACTTCGAGCTCGTTGAGCGACCCCAGGTGCCCAATGCGCAGCGCGCGACCGCTGAGCTGCCCGATGCCGCCGCCCAGCGACAGTTGGTACCGTTCGCGCGCGTGCTTCATCACCGCGTTGCTGTCGACGCCCTCGGGCGTATGCACCGCCGTAATCGTGTTGGACGCCCGCGCCGGGTCCTCGCACACCGGTGTGAGTCCCCAGCCGCGCACCGCCGCGCGCACGGCGTCCGCCAGCCGTTGGTGCCGAGCGTAGACGTTGTCGAGGCCCTCCTCGTCCACCAGCATCCTGAGCGCCTCGCGCAAACCGAACAGCATCAGGGTGGCGGGCGTGTACGGGAACAGCCCGAAGCGGTTTTCGCGCATGATGGGTTCCCAATCCCAGAAGTGCCGCGGTGACCCACCACTCCGGGAGGCAACCTCGAGCGCGCGTCGACTCACGCCCAGAATGCCCAGGCCCGGCGGCAGCATCAGCCCTTTCTGCGAGCCGCAGATGACGACGTCGACACCCCACTCGTCCATGTGGAACGGGATGCTGGCCAGCGAGCTGACCGTATCGACGATGAATAGCGCATCGTGGCCGGATGCAGCAATGGCACGATGGATCGCCTCGAGATCGACCGTGACCCCCGTGGAGGTCTCGTTGTGGCAGATCATCACCGCCCGATAGGGGTTCGTCCCGCGGTCAGCCCGCAGCCGGCGCTCCACGTCGTTCGGGTCGACCGCCTGCCCCCACCGCAGCGCGATGTCGTCGACCTCGTAGCCGAAGCGCTGGGCGATCTTGGCCATACCGCCGCTGAAGTTCCCATAGTTAAAGGAAAGGACACGGTCGCCCGGACGCAGCACGTTGACGAGGGCCGCCTCCGTCGCGCCCGTGCCCGACGCCGGATACAGCATCGGCGCACCGTCGACGGTGCCGAACACCTTCCGCAAACCGACGCGGACGTCCTCAGTGAGCTGCGCGAACTCCGGACTGCGGTGGTCGACGACGGGTCGGTCCATCGCCCGCAAAACGCGGTCGGGTATGTTTGTGGGTCCAGGAATCTGCAGGAAAGAACGTCCGCTCATAGCCGCTCATCATAACGGTCGCTGAGTCCGACGCACGGACCGCAGCGCGGGCACGACTCCGGCAGGCAGCAGCAGCATCACGCCGACCAGGACGAGTCCGTAGACCGCATACGCAAAAACCGCCGGAGCCCGCAGCGGCATGCCCGGTAGTGTCCCCAGGCTCTGCAGCACCTGCACGACCAGTGTCACGAGCGTTGCACCGACCACCGCGCCCCACACCGAGCCCATGCCGCCGACCGTGGCCATGATCAGAAACTCGATCGACGTCACCAGTGGGAACGAGCCTGGCGCGATGTACGACACGTAAAACGCATACACGCCACCCGCCAGCCCGGCGTAGGCCGCCGACAAGGCGAACACCTGCAGCTTGTAGCGCGCCACCGGAACGCCGGCAGCCAGCGCACCGGCCTCACTGCTGGCCAGCGCGCGCAACGCCCGACCCGGTCGAGAACGCACCAGGCGGATGTTGAACAACACGCTCAGCAGCGCCAGGCCCCACGCCAGATAGCCGAAGACGATGGGTTTGAACGCGCCCTCTACGAGGATCGGCCCGACCCCGAGCGCCGGAATCCCCGTCAGACCGGTGTCACCTCCGGTCAGGTCGTGCGCCTCCCCCAGGACGGACAGCGTGATCAGCTGAAACGCCAGCGTCGCGAAGGCCAGGTAGTGGCCCCGCAGTCGCAACAGCGGCAGACCGACGACGTATGCGATGCCTGCCGTCGCCACGGGCGCGATCAGCAGTCCCAGCAGCGGCGGCACGCCCAGGTCGCGCGCCAGGAGCGCCGCGGTGTACGCGCCAATGGCATAGAAGGCGCCCTGGCCCAGCGACACCTGCCCGGCGAAGCCCATCAGGAGCGACAGGCCCGAAACGACCATCGTCGAAAGTCCGATGAAGATGAAGATCGTGAGCAGCGCCTCGGGCAGCACCAGCGGCAGCAGCAGAATGACCACCACGCCGACCGTGCCCCAGCCGCCGGGGAAGCCGCGTTTCATATCGCGGTGTCCTCGTCGGCAACCACGGACTGACGACTCGCCCTCCAGACCATGATCCCGAGCATGATCACCAGCGCTACCCCGCTTTGCAGCGACGCCTGGCTGTAACCAGCTACCAGCGCCTCGGCCACGCCCAGCACCAGACCGCCGATGAGTGCCAGGCCTGGTCGCACCAGCCCGCCAAAGATCGCCGCGGCGAATCCACTGATGGCGATGCCGACGTCGGAGTCGAACGCGACCGGCTGCAGCGGCGTCAGCAACACGCCGGCCAGTCCGCCCAGTCCCCCGCCTATCCCGAAGGCGACCAGTCCCATGCGCCGGACGTCGATGCCGACCAGTCGCGCCGCGCGCGGATTGCTCGCGCAGGCGCTCAGCCCACGACCCAGGTACGAATGGTCGAAGAAGAGCGCGAGCGCGCCAAAGGCCGCGGCGGTCACCGCCGCCACCAGCAGGTATTGCGCTTGCATGCCGACGCCGGCGAGGTCAAGGTTGCCCCGCAGCTCGTCGAACGAGATCGGTTGATCGCCCCAGATCAGGATCAGCACTGCGTACGAGCCGATGCCCAGCCCCAGAGTGATGATCAGACTCGCCAGGGGCGTCGTGCCGCGCCGGCCAAGTGCGATGAAGCCGATGATCACGCCGGCGACGACCGCCACCAGCACCGCGGCGACCTCCGCGAGCAGATGTGGCACGCCCCAGCCGAGCAGGCTGTACACGAGCATCCCCGCCAGCACCGCAAAGACCCCCTGAGCGAAATTGACGACGCGCGTCACGCGATAGATCGCCACAAAGCCCGTCGCCACCAGCGCATACGTGCATCCGGTCGCGATGCCGCTGGCCAGGTATTGCAAAAACAGTCGCATCAGCGCGCTTCGTCCGCCGCCCCGCCCAGATACGCGGCGCGGACCGCCGGGCTGCCGGCCAGCTCCGCCGAGCTCCCGCTGAGCGCAACGCGGCCTGTCTCGAGCACGTATGCCCGCGGACACAGCTCGAGCGCCAGTCGCGCGTTTTGCTCCACCAGTAGCACCGCCATGCCGTGCTCGCGATTCAGCCGCAGCACGTGTTCGGCCAGGTCGTCGACCACCAGTGGCGCCAGTCCCAGCGACAATTCGTCGACGGCCAGCAGGTCTGGCTCGGCCATCAGCGCGCGACCCACCGCCACCATCTGCTGTTCGCCTCCCGACAGCGTGCCGGCCACCCGCCGTCGCAGCTCGCGCAACGCCGGAAACACCTCGAATACGCGGCCCGGATCACGATTGCGCACGCGCCAGGCGCCCAGCCGCAGGTTGTCCTCGACGCTCATATCGGCAAACAACTGGCGACCTTCGGGCACCTGGGCGATGCGTCCCTGCAGTCGATACGTGCCGCGTGTCGGCTCCAGCAGCCCGCACACCGTATTGAGCAGGGTGGTCTTGCCGGCGCCATTGGGTCCGATCAGCGCCACCATCTCCCCGCGCCCGACCTTCAAGCTGACCCCGTCCAGCGCGGTCGCCTGCCCATAGCGCACCACCAGGTCCTCGACCTCAAGCACGCGCTCGATCCTGCCCCAGGTACGCGCCGATCACTGCCGGATCGCGCTGGACTTCGGCGGGCGTCCCTTCGGCGATCACGTTGCCGCGGTCCATCACGGTGATCCGACCCGCCAGCCGCGTGACAAACGCCACGTCGTGCTCGACCAGCAGCATCGACATGCCTTCACCGCGCAGCGTCTCGATCAATTGGGCAAGTCGTTCACGTTCGGCGGCACGCAGACCTGACGCCGGCTCGTCGAGCAAGAGCACGCGCGGTCGACCGCACAGCGCCCGCGCGACCTGGATCTCGCGCTGCACGCCCAGCGGCAGCGATTCGGCCAGCGTGTCGACCTCGGCTTCGAGCCCGACAAGCTGCACCGCGCGCATGGCTTCGGCGCGGAGCGCGGCCTCCTCGCGACGCTGGCCGGGCAAGCTCAAAAACGCGCTGACGAATCCCTGCCGGGTCCAGGCGTGGCCACCCACCATCACGTTTTCCAGCACGGTCATCCCTCGGAACAGCCGCACCGTTTGGAAGGCGATGGCCATGCCGAGGCGGGCACGCTGATCGGGCGACAGGTCCGAGACGTCCTGGTCACGCAGCGAGACGCGGCCCGCATCGGCTCGCAGGTGGCCGCTGATCAGGTGGAAGAGGGTCGATTTGCCAGCGCCATTCGGCCCGATCACCGCCACCAGCTCGCCCTCGGCGACACGCAGACTGACCGCATTGACCGCGAGCACTCCGCCAAAGCGGCGCGTGAGCCCCTGGGCTTCGAGGATCACGCGGTTCTCGGGTTACTGGCCGGCCATGGTGAGCTGGTCCTGGGTCACGCCTGGCGCTGGCACGAACTGACCACCCTTGACCACCGCCATCACGTTGGACGAATCCGGCATCCCGGAGTGCTTCTGGGCCGTGAAGGTGTAGTGGCCCTCGGGCGTGTCCAGGTCGACGCTGTCCAGTCCGTCGCGGATCTGCTCGCTGGTGGCACCCTTGCGCGTGATCGCGTCGACCAGCAGTGAGGTCGCCACCATGCCGTCCCAGGCGAACTGGGGCGGGTAGTAGTTGTTGGCCTGCTGGAAGGGGCCGGCGAAATCGTCGACCAGCTTCTTGTACTTGTTAGCTGCCGGGAGTGACTGGCCGAGCACGCCCATCGACGCCTCGACGAACACGCCTTCGGCCGCCGGACCGGACGGCTGCACGTACAGTGGCGAGGCCTCGGCGGCTGTCATCATCAGCGGAATGCCGCTGCTCTGATCGGCCCAGCCCTTGGTGATCACCACCGGTGGCGCGCCAGTGGCCCACACCAGCAGCATGTCGGGTTTGGCTTCGGTGATCTTGGCGAACTGTGGCGCGAAGTTGGTCTGGGTCGTCTCGAACGTCTCGTCGTCGACCAGCTGGATACCGGCTTTGTCGAGAGCGGTCTTCGTCGCGTCGTGTCCCGCCACCGCGTATGCGTTCTTGGTGTCGTACAGCATGGCCAGCTTCGTTTTGCCCTGGGCCTGCATGGACGCGACGCACACGTTGGCAACCTGGCTCGAGAGTGGCGCCGTCATCCACATGTACGACGTCACCGGCACCACCTGGTCGTCGGCCGCGCCCAGAGAAATGGTTGGCATCTTCTTGTCGTTGGCGACAGGTTTGATGGCCAGGTCGGCCGTCGACTGCGGCGGCCCGAGGACCGCGACCACGCCATCGCCGATGACCTTGTTGAACTGAATAACGCTCTGATTCGGGTCCGAGCCGTCGTCGACGATCTCGAGATCGATCGTGCGACCGTTGATCCCGTTCTTGGCATTGATGCCGTCGACGATCTGCTGTGCCGCCAGTTTGTCGTTGGTCCCCAGCGGGGCGTAGTTGCCGGTGAGTGACGTCACCATGCCAACCTTGATGGGTCCGCTCGAGCTGGCCGACGAGTTGCCCAACGCGGCACACGCGGTCCCCCCGCTCAGAGCCAGACACATCAGGAGTGGAAACGCGCGCTGTCGAAGTGTCTGCATACAGGTAGCTCGCGATTGTAAGCACCGGCGCCGCACTCCTCTCTAGGCTTTGCGTGTATTGGTCCTCCACGGCACAATTGCCGAATGAAGCTCCTGTTCTTCGGAGACGACTTTCGCCTCGGCGTGCTCAACGGCCAATCGCAGGTGGTCGACGTTTCAGACGTCGTCAAGGACATCCCCCACCTGACGCCCCAGGATCTGATCCAGGGTGTGATCGAGAATTTCGATCGCTACAAGTCCGCGCTGCAGAACGCCGCCAACACTGGCCGTGGTCAGGCCGTCGACAGCGTGCGCGTCCGTCCGCCCCTGCCGCATCCAAGCAACATCATTTGCATGGCCGTCAACTACATGGAAAACGGCACCCGCTCGGAGCCGGCCCCCATCAATGCCTTCGCCAAGTCGCCCAGCTCGATCATCGGCCAGGGCGACACGATGGTCCTGACCGACGTCAAGGCGTCGATCTTCGAAGGCGAAGCCGAGATCGCGCTGGTCATCGGCAAGCGCGCCAGCAACGTGTCCCAGGCGGACGCGATGAGCTACATCTTCGGGTACACCAACTTCATCGACGGCTCAGCCCGCGGCGTGCCGGCCTTCTATCAGATGAAGTCGCGCGAGACCTACGCGCCCATCGGTCCGTATCTGGTCACCGCCGACGAGATCCCCGACCCGCAAAAGCTGGCCATCAAGCTCTGGAACAACGGCACCCTCTTTCAGGATTTCAACACCGATGACATGGCGCACAAGATTCCGCGCTGCATCGAGTGGGTGACGTCGATTCATACCCTCGAGCCCGGCGACATCCTGGCCACCGGCACCAATCACCGCGGCCTCAACCCGTTCATGGACGGCGACAAGATCGAGCTCGAAACCGAAGGCCTCGGCCGCCTGCGCATCAGCGTGCGCGACGATCTGCATCGCACGTGGGCGCGCGAAACGCGACTTCAGCGACAGGAAAAGGGCTCCAACGACACCACCCCGCAGCTCACCGGCAAATACGCGGAAGCCAAGGTAGGTTGATCGTTCTGATCACCGGCTGTAGCTCGGGCTTCGGCCTGGCCGCCGCCGAGGCGTTTGCGCGGCGAGGCGACCAGGTGGTCGCCACCGCCCGCGACCCCTCGCGCGCCACCGCGCTGCACGCGGCGCAGGCACGCTACTCGAACCTGAGCATCCAGCGCCTGGACGTGACCGACCAGGGCAGCATCAACGCCGCGGTCGCGGCCACTGTCGACCAGCACCAGCGCCTCGACGTGCTGGTGAACAACGCCGGCATCGGTGTCCTGGGCGCCCTCGAAGTTCTCGACGAACCCACCCTCCGCGAGGTGTTCGACACCAACCTCTTCGGCGCCATGGCGGTGACTCGCGACGTGCTGCCGCACATGCGCCGACAGCAGTCGGGTCGGGTGATTTTCATGAACGCCATCGGCGGCATCCTGACCACCGGCTTTCTGGGCGCGTACTGCGCCTCGAAGCACGCCCTGGACTGTGTCGCGGCCGTCTACGACCTGGAGCTGCGACCGTTCGGCATCCGCGTGAGCTCGGTCTATCCCAGCGCGTTCCATACCGCGATGGGCGGCAACCTGGGCCTGGTGGCCGGCGAGGGGACGCCGTACGCGGAGCCGACGCGCGCGTATTTCGACGGCCTGTCGCACCGTGTGGCGACCGGTCCGACCGACCTGTCGCCCGTGGTTGACGCGGTGATCGACGCGGCGACCAGCCCCGAGCCGCGCCTGCGGTATCTGGTGGCGCCGCACCTGGCTGAAACGCTTGATCCGGCACTCACCGCGCTGGAGCGACTGCACGAGCGCGAGCTCGGCATGACGCCGGGCATCGCTCAGTCGCCGCGCTGAGCGCTC
>JAFAWJ010000211.1 GCA_019242065.1 Chloroflexota bacterium | reverse complement strand
TGATGTACGCGATTGGTTGGACCAAGCTGTTCGGAACTGGCCTGGTCTCGCTGGCATTGCCGTCGCTCCTGCCGAGCCTGTATCCATGGCGCGCCGGTTTCAACGACATGTACGCTCTGGCCATCATCGAATTCTTGCTGGACGTGATCTACGTCGGAATCCTGACCCGGCGGCGCTGGACGCTCACCGCGGTGCCCCCGCGGGTTGCCACCCTGAGGGCGTGACCTCGTCGAGTCCCACCGTGCCGGCGCAGAGCTCGAATTCGCCATCGGTGAAGCATCGCTGCGCGAGTGGCAGCAGCAGCGTATTCCACGAACCTCAGTAGATCCATTACAACCGAACGCCCACCGTTCAGGCACCCGCCTGGCAACTCTGTCGGCAGCGCTTGCGCGCCGCTGGCCGATGCGGGATCTTTACCGTGCGATGGCTATCCTCGTCGATCCTTCCATGGACCAGGGTGCAGACGCGGGTGCGCCGCTTGGCAGCGCGCTGCGGCGTTGGCGGCAGCGCGCGGGTCTGAGCCAGGCGGCACTCGCTGAACGAGCCTCAGTCAGCGCGGCGGCAATCGCCGCCCTCGAACAGGGTCAACGTCGGCAGCCGTACCCACACACCTTGCGACAACTCGCCGCAGCCCTGGAGCTCGACGCCACAGAGGAGGCCGCGCTGTGCAACCTGGCGACTCCCCAGAGAGCCACCCTCACGCCGACGACGGTACGTGCCTGGTCGGGCCCAACTCCATCGACGCCGCTGATCGGTCGCGAACCTGAGCTGCGCGCGTTGATCGACTTGCTCCTGGGCATTCCTCCGGCTCGGCTTGTGACGGTTGCCGGACCCGGTGGCGTGGGCAAAACGCGCCTCGCGCTCGCGGTGGCCGCGGAAGCGCGATCGCATTTCGCGGACGGAGCCGTGTTCGTGGAACTCGCGCCCTTACGTGATCCGCGAATGGTCTGCCCGTCGATTGCGCAGGCCCTCGACCTTCGTGAATCCACTGCGGATCATCCGCTGGAGGCCCTGTCTACCGCGCTGCGCTCGAGTCACATCCTTCTGGTGCTGGACAACTTCGAACAGCTGACTGGAGCATCAACCGACCTTGCCGCCATCGTGGACGGCTGCCCCGGCGTCAGTCTGCTGGTGACCAGCCGGACCGCTCTCCGCGTCCGCGCGGAGCATCGCTTTGTGCTCAACCCGCTCGCCCTCCCTGACGCGTCGGAAACGTCGCTGGCGGCGATCGCCGAGTCGGCGGCCGTCCGCATGTTCACCGAGCGAGCCGTCGCAACTCAACGCGATTTTGCGCTTACCGCGGAGACGGCAAGCGCTGTCGCGGCGATTTGCAGTCGACTCGATGGGCTGCCACTGGCCATCGAGCTTGCCGCGGCGCACGTCCTCGAGTTGCCACCGGCCGCGCTCGAGGCGCGGCTGCGGAGTCGACTCTCGCTCCTCACCGATGGATCGCCCGATCTTCCTGAGCGCCAGCAAACGCTACGCGCCACCGTTGACTGGAGCTACGCACTGCTGGCGCCCTCCGAGCAGGTGCTCTTTCGGCAACTGGCGGTATTCGCCGGCGCCTGGACAGCGTCAGCGGCCGAGGCCGTCTGCCGCGTCGAGAGTCCATCCCGGTCCGATGAGAACATCGCGCGGCAGTTGCGTTCCCTGCTTGACCAGAGCCTCATCCGTCGCACGGAAGGCGTGGCCGACGAGGTGCAGTTCGAAATGCTGGAGACCGTACGCGAATATGCGCTGGAGCTCCTGGCCGGAAGTGGAGACGAAGCCAGCGTTCGATCCAGACTCGCCGTGTACTACCGCGATCTGGCTGAAACCGCCGAAGCTGCCCTCCGCGGGCCCGAGGGCTCGCGGTGGCTAGGCCGCCTGGCGAGCGCGCAGGACAACGTGCGCGCGGTACTGGCGTGGGCTGTCGAAACTGGAGACGTCGACACTGGGCTGCGGATCGCCAGCGCCATCTGGCAGTTCTGGTGGATGCGCGGACAGTTCCACGAGGGCCGACAGTGGTTGGAGGAGTTACTGGCTGCACCCCAACCCGGAAACGCGTCGCTGTCCATTCACGCCAAAGCGTTCAGCGCGGCCGCGAGCCTGGCGCTGGCGACGGGCGACTATCCGCGTGCGCGCGAGCTTTGCGAACAGGCCGTCGTCGCCGCGACCGCAGCAGGCGACCGCGCACGCTTGGCGAGTAGTCTGCAGCACCTCGGCAGTCTGGCGGCGCAGGAGGGCGATTCCGCCCAGGCGATTACCTGCATTGAAGCGAGTCTCACCCATGCGCGCGCGACCGGCGCCTCGGAGGTGCTCGCTGTCGGACTCTGCACGCTCGGCGGCGCGGTGCGTCAACAGGGCGACCTCGCACGAGCGTCGGCGCTCCTGGAGCAGAGTCTGGATTTGCTGCGTGTGCTCGGCAATTCGCTCTGGGAGCAGTCGGTGTTGCGACACATGGCCGAGGTTGCCCGCGACCTGGGCGACTGGCGTACGGCAGAGGCGCGGCACAAGGAGGCCCTGCGGGTAGCTCGGACGTCTGGCGAGGGCTACGCCCTGGGAATCGCCAAGAGCTTCGAGGGTCTGGCCGAGGTTGCCGTGGAGCACGGGCATGCCATCCACGCGGCCCGATTGCTCGGCGCCGCTACGAGCCTGCGTGAAGAGATCAGCAGTCCCGTGGTTCCGTTGGAGCGCGCCTTCGTGGAGCAGATGCATCAGGCAGTTCGTGCGAGTCTCGGCGAGGAAGAATTCGCGGACGTCTACACGGCCGGAGCAGCGCTCGAGCGATCTGATGCCGTCGAGGTTGCGCTCACGACCTCCATCGTCGAACTCGCACCAGCGCGTGCGGCGGGACGGTTGGCGCAAGATGTGCAGAATCGGCGGCCGAGCCTGGCTCCGCCGCCGATTCGGGCACAACTGCTCTCGCGAAAACGCCTGCTCGACCAACTCGACCCAGCGCTGTTGCACGGCATCACCCTGGTGGTTGCTCCGGCCGGTGCTGGCAAGACGTCCCTGCTGGTTGACTGGACTGCCCGGGTCAGTTCGCGTGCGACCGTCGCGTGGTTGACCCTCGACCGAGGCGATGATGATCCCGTCCGCTTCTGGAGACATGTGCTGGCGGCACTGGAACATCAGCGTGTCGCCCTGGGCAGTCGCGCGCAGGCTGTCCTCCGGGGTGGCAACTTCGGGTCCGACGTGTTCGTCGACGCGCTGGTGGCAGATCTCGACGAACTGGACACCGAGGTCGTGCTGATCCTCGACGACTATCACCTCCTTGAATCAGCACCCATCCATGCCGCGCTTGGCGCGCTGCTCAGCAGGGCACCGCGGACCTTTCATCTCGTTCTAAGCACGCGTCAGGATCCACCGCTGGCGCTCGCGCGGCGTCGCGCGGCAGCCGAGCTTGTCGAGTTGCGCGCCTCCGAGCTGCGTTTCTCGGACGCGGAGACAGGCGCCATGCTCGGCGCGGTCATCGGCCACGATCTTGCACCTGATCAGGTTCGGGCGGTCGCTGGTCGCACTGAAGGCTGGGCCGCAGGCGTGCAGCTCGCGGCGCTCTCGCTCCGCGCGGCTCGAGACATCGGCGCCGCGGTGGCAGCCTTCAGCGGCGCCGACCGATTCGTCATTGACTATTTCGTCGAGGAGGTACTCGAACAACTGCCGGACGCCACGCGCCGGTTCCTCATCGGTACGTCCGTTCTCAGCCGACTCTCCGGCCCGTTGTGCGATACGGTTACGGGCACATCAGACAGCTCCGCGCTGTTGCGGGAGCTGGATCGCAAGAGTTTGTTCGTCGCAGCGGTGGATGACAGTCTTGAGTGGTACCGCTACCAGCAGCTGTTTGCTGAGGTGCTACGCCACATCTTGCGGCGCGAGACACCCGAGTTGGAAGCGGTGCTCAACGCTCGCGCAATTGACTGGTACGTTGCCAATGGCATGGCGGAGGAAGCCATCGAGCAAGCGCTCGGCGCACGCAATTGGCAGCGCGCCATGCCACTGCTGGTCGAGGTTGCCCCAGCACTGGTCCAGGCGGGCGAGGAGACGACGGTCAATCGGTGGC
>JAFAWJ010000127.1 GCA_019242065.1 Chloroflexota bacterium | reverse complement strand
CGGAAAGACGGGCATGCCGATGGCCGCCGAGCGCGGTGGAATCATCAGCTCGGCCACGCCGACGCGGCTGGTGACCAGCGCGTCCGGGACGTCGACCGCGGCGGGCTCGACGTAGGGCGCCAGCGCGTGGCCATCGGCAAGCTGGCTGATACCGGAGCCGGACCCGCGCACCACCACGATGTCGTCGGCGTGGAAGACATCGTCGGCAACGGGACCGCCGCCCTCGGCGTACACGCCCACCATCTCCATGTCGGGATAGGCCGCCAGATTCAGGGCGGAGCGCGGCGTGCCGACCAGCGGTGAGCCGTGTTCCACGCGCAGTCGGACCAGGCCACTCGGTAGCCGGTACTGCTTGACCATGGTGCGCGCATAGTCGCTCAGGTTCGGCGGCATGGATTTGGCGCTGCGCAAGGGCAGCAGGCGCTCGCCGAACAGCACGGCAATGGCGACGGTTCCAACCAGGAGCGGTACGCCAACCAGGGCGAACTCGAAGAAGCCGAATCCGCCGAGACCGGCGTCGGAGGCGGCCTCGGAGACGATGACGTTGATGGGCGTGCCGGTCAGGATCAGGAGTGACCCGGCGTGCGCGCCAAATGCCAGGGGCATCAGTAGCAAGGAAGGTGAACGTCCGAGGCGGATAGCCAGGAGTACGACCATGGGCATCAAGGCGGCGACGGCGCCGTTGGGGCTGATGAGCGAGGAGAGCGCGGCCGCCAGCAGCATGGTCAGGACGAGCAAGCGCACCTGGCTGTTGCCAGCCCGGGCGATGAGTTGCTGGCCTGCCCACGTGGTGACGCCCGTCGCATCCAGCGCCTCGCTGACTACAAACAGCGAGGCAATGAAGATGACGACCGGATCACCGAAGCCCGCCAGCGCTTCGTTCAGCGTCAGCAAACCGGTCGCCCACAATGACACCGCGACCGCGAGGGCCACGATGCCAATGGGCAACCGGTTCCAGATGAACAGCGCCACCGCGACGCCCAGAATCAGGAAGCAGATGGTGCTCTGGGGCACGTCCGGTGGTCCAGTCAGGACTAGCTGAGCGTCCGGAATGTCAGGGCAAGGTCCAGCAGCAGCCGCGCCCCAAAACCGGTGGCCCCCCACGAGCGCCAGCCGTCATCCGCGCCGACGCTCATGGTCCCGGCGATGTCCAGGTGCGCCCATGGCACCCCACCGACAAAGTCCTCCAGGAACAATGCGGCGGTGATGGCGCCGGCGTTGTCATCGCCCATGTTTTTGATGTCGGCGATCTCAGAATTCAGCTGCCCGCGATACCGCCGCTCCAGCGGAAGCTGCCAGATGCGCTCGTCGGTGCGGTTCCCCGCGGCCACGAGTTGATCGATAAGCGGCTGGTTGTTGCCAAGCACCGCCGCCAGCCGTGTTCCCAGTGCGCGCATCGCGGCTCCGGTCAGGGTGGCGATGTCGACGATCGCATCCGGGTGATCGCGCTCCGTGGTCAGGACCAGGGCGTCGGCCATCACCAGGCGGCCCTCGGCGTCGGTGTTCTGGACCTCGACCGTCTTGCCGCCGTGGATGCGGAGCACGTCGCCCATCTTCATCGCGGACCCCGAGGGCATGTTGTCGGTGCACATCAAGTAGCCGGTGACGGTGGTCGGGCACTCGAGCGCCGCCATGGCCGACATGGCGCCAAGAACGGCGCCGGCACCCGCCATGTCGTGTTTCATGAGCAGGTGCATGGCATCGCCGGGTTTGATGTTGATGCCGCCGGCGTCGTACGTGATGCCCTTGCCCACCAGCGCCAGGTGGCTCCCGCTCGCCCCGCTGGGCCGATACGTCAGCTTGATCATGCGCGGCTCGTGGGCGCTGCCGGCGTTGACGCCCAGCAGTCCGCCGCAGCCAAGATCGAGCAGCGCCTGGCGATCGAAGACCTCGATGCCCAGACCCCGACTGTCGGCCACCTGCTGGGCAACCTCGGCCATCTTTTCGGCGGTCAGGTAGCTGGGCGGCGCGTTGCCGACGTCGCGCGTCAACATGCAGGCTTCGGCGCGGCGGCGCCCGTCCTCGGCACCCGTGCGGACACTCTCGGCCCGGTCGCCGCCGGCCACGAGCGTGAGCTCGGCGAGCCGGACAGTCGTCGGCTGGCTGTGGAACGGGTCGTAGCGGTAACGCGCCAACAACACACCTTCCACCACGGCGCGCGCCGCGTCCTGGGGTGAAACGGCGCCGGTACTGGCCAGGCTAATCGCCAATCGCTCGTGTGGGGCCGACGCGCGCGTGAACGCCGCCGCCGCGTCGCGCAGGACGGCGGTGTCAACCTGCGACGGGCTGCCGATACCGATGGCGACCAGGGTGGGCCCGCTCGCCCGCGGCAGCACCAGGGTCTGGCCCAGCTTGCCGCCGAAGCCGGCCGCGGCCAGCGCCGAGCGGTCGAGCCCGAGTTCGCTGGGCGGCTGGCCTTCGGCCAGGACAGGCACGACCAGCGCGGTGGCGGTGGCCGGCAGCGTCGGCGAGACCGAAATACGCACCGCGGACGACGCGTCCAGTGAAGGTGTCAGGTTGACGTCGTAATACGCGATCTGTGAATCGCCGCCGACGGCGCGACCGTTGTTGGTCTCGGAGGATGTGACGGACATGATTGAAAAAGTCTCACTCCAAAGGAATCAGGGGCGCGGCAAGTAGCCGGGACCAAGCGGAATATTCAACGCGTACCACACGACGAACAGGATGACCCACGCGATCAGCATGATCACCGCATACGGCAGCATGATCGCGACGATCGTCCCGATACCGGCGTCCTTGCGGTAGCGCTGGGCGACGGTGACGATAAACGGGAAATACACCATCAACGGGGTCAGCGTATTGACCGGCGAGTCGCCAATGCGATACGCGGCCAGCACGGTCTGCGGGCCGACGCCCAGCCGAATGAAGATCGGGATGAAAATGGGTGCGAAGATAGCCCACTTGGGAATGACACCTGGCAGGATGAAGTCGAGCAGGACGATGACAAGAATGAAGGCCACGAGCAGCGGGATGGCCGGAATCGCGGCGCGCTCGAGCAGGTCAGCCAGTGCCACGGCGATGACCTGCGGCAGGTTGGAGTAATTGAAGTACGCCAGGAACTGGGCAATCATCAGGAACATCAGCACCAGCCCGCCCAGGCTGCTGAACGTTTTGGCGATGGCGGCGATCACGTCGTCGCTGCCCTTCAGCGTGCCGGCTCCAGCGCCGTAGCAGATGCCGGCGACCAGGAAAAACGTGGCGATGATGAACAGCAGGCTGTCCATGAACGGCGTATTGCCGATGATGGCGCCGGTGTTCGGATCGCGCAGCGGGGCACCGGGCGGCGCGACTGCAAGGATCACCACCAGCAGGACAGCCAGGAAGCCGTACAGCGCGAACCTCAAGCCGCGCCCTTCGGCTTCGGCGTCGACGTCGGCCTCCGGTTCGGCGTCGGCGGGCGTGGAGTCGACAATCCCGGCGGCGGCGTCGGCCGCGTTCAGGCGCGGTTCGGTCATTCGCTCCGTGATGAGCGTGGCCACGATACACAGGAAGATCAACGAGACCGCGCTGAAGAAGTAGTTGTTGACGATGGTCTGGGGCGAGCCACCCGTCAAGGCGATGGCTTCGTTGGTCATCTCGCCGAGCATCGCGTCGATCGGCTGAATGATGATGTTGACGGCAAACGTGGCTGCGACACCGGCGAAGCCCGCGGCCAGTCCGGCGATCGGGTTGCGCTTCAAGCTCGCAAACGCGGCAGCGGCGAGTGGAATCAAGATCAGATAGCCAGCGTCCGAGGCGACGCTCGACAAGCCGCCAACCAGGATGATGAGAAACGCGATCAGCCTTCGGGGCGCGACCGCCACCATCTTGCGAATCAGCGCGCCCATCAGACCCGCCGACTCGGCCAGGCCAGCGCCCATCATCGCGATGAACGTCACGGCGATGACGCCGAAGTTCTGAAAATTCGGGACGAAGGACGTGAACAGGAATCGGATTCCTTCGACGGTTAACAGGCCTTTGATGGGTATCGTTTCCGTCTGGGGCTGAAAGTGGGTATCGGACCACTCCAGACCATCCTGTGTCGCCTCGACCTGGATCTGGGTGGTGTCCGGGTAAAAGTTGTGTTCCACCGGCTGCGGCACCGGCTCCATTACCTGCTCGGTGACGCTGACCCCGAGGATCTGGAGGATGGTCGACAGGACGATCACGAACACGATCAGGTACCCGAACATCATCACCGGGTGCGGGACCTTGTTGCCCAGCGTCTCGACGCCGTCGAGCACGCTGTCCATGAACGTCTTTTTCGCGACCGGTGCTTCGAGTGCTGCGGAGGGTTGAGCCATGGGCGACCAGCCTTTCAACTAGCGTTTGCGTCTGTGCAGGACGGCGGCAAGGGCACGTACGGGAACTGTACACGTGGTCGACCGGCGGCATGCCGCTTGCTCAGGCCGTCGGACAGCGCGTGATTCGTGACCAGCGAAAACATACCTCCGGCGCGTTGTCGGTGAGCCCACGTCCGATGCGCGTGGCGAAACTGTAGCTGGTGGGGGTGCCGACGCGGTAGCGCAGGATGTCGTAGACGCTGGTTCCGTCGAAGGCGTTGACCGCCCGTCGCGGCTGCCTGTCGCCGAGCTCGACTCTGCGGCCGAACCGCACCGAGCGACGGACGATCTTTTCGCTGCTGCCCCAGGCTACCAGCGAGCCGAGCGAGGAGTGGTCGCGGGCTTCGGCGCCTGGCAGCCGGCGCAGCTCGAGGGGCTGGCGAGCGGTGGCGTCGGGGCTCGCCGAAGGTGATGCGGTAGATCAGATCCTCGACGACGTCGCCGTCCAGGTCGATGGGGAGATCGTAGTGGCCGCGGGGGTGGAAGCCGAAGGGCGTGTCGCTGCCGGCGGCGGAGCTGTTAACGCTCATGACGAAGACGGTGCCCACCTGAGGTAGGGACCTGTCTGCTACTCTCGTTCGGCGGCGCGGGTGCGTGCCTGGGTTTACCTGCAGGTTTTCGTTCGAGTACCTGCGGCAAACTGCGCATCACCTTGGATACTCGCGGATGCCGCAGCCACAGTCAGGCGCGCAACAACACGCAGTCAGGACCATGCTCGACAGATGACGTGCTTGCCAGACTTGACAGCGGCGCGCATCACACTGTTCGGAGGACACCCCCACCAATGGCCCGATCCCGTGGCTGCCTGAGTCTGCTCCTCGCGGCACTTCTGCTCGTCGGCGGCAGCTTGCCCGCATCCACCGCCATGGCGCAGCAGTCCAGCGATCCACGCTTTTTCCCGCAAACCAGTTTCCGTATCGACAACGAGGCCTTCTGGAATTTCTTCCAGGGCCGCGGCGGCGTGCCAACGTTCGGCTTCCCCGTGTCCCGCCAGTTCCTGCTCGACGGCTTCCAGGTCCAGATTTTCCAGCGCAACATCATGCAATTGCAGCCCGACGGCGGCGTGCAGACGCTGAACCTGCTGGATCCCGGCTTGATGCCGTACACGCGGATCAACGGCAGCACGTTCCCGGCGCCCGACCCGTCAATCGTGAGCGCGACGCCGTCGGTCGGCGACCCGAACTACGACAGCGCGATCATCGCCTTCACGCAGCAGCAGGCCCCCGACACGTTCGACGGCCAGTCCGTCAACTTCTACCAGACCTTCAACTCGACGGTCACCTGCGACGCGGCATTTCCCAACGGCAACTGCCAGCAGAACCTGATCCCACTGTTGAACCTGCAGATCTGGGGAGCGCCGACGAGTGCGCCGGCCTACGATCCAGCCAACCACAACTTCATCTATCAGCGATTCCAGCGCAGCATCATGCACTACGACTCGACCTGCGCCTGCACGCAGGGCTTGCTGCTGGCCGATTACTTCAAGTCCATCCTGACGGGCGACAACCTGCCGCCCGACCTGGCGCAAGAGGCCCAGGGGACGAAGTACTTCCGTCAATACGATCCGAGCCAGCCCCGCTCGATCGCCCGGCCGGCCGACCTGCCCAACAGCGACCTCACCAACGCCTTTACGGCTCAGCAGGCTGGCGGCGGAGGAACCCCGCCGACCAGCAACTGGGGTTACGGGTTCAACGTCCACATGTGGTACTTCAGCCAGGACGCCAAGGATCACACGGCGGGGCTGATCCAGCAGGCGGGCTTCACCTGGCTGGCGCACCAGGTGGAATGGCCAAATATCGAAACGGCCCCAGGCGTGTATGACTGGAGCGAGCTCGACTCGATCGTGAACACGGCTAACAGCTACGGGCTGAAGGTGCTCCTGTCGCCGCTGCACGCGCCGACCTTCTATCGCAGTCCGACCAGTGGTCTGACGCCAGCGGATCCGAGTACGTACCAGCGGTTCATGCAAGCCCTGGCGAGTCGCTACGCCGGCAAGGTGCAGGCGTACGAGATCTGGCACGAACAGAACCTGTCGGTCGAAATGGGCGCGAACAACGTCGACCCCTCGGTCTACCTGCCGCTGCTGCAGGCGGGCTATACCGGCATCAAAGCGGGCGATCCTAATGCGCTGGGCTTGCTGGGTGCGCCGAGCCCGACCGGGGCCAACATCCCAGGCGAATCGATCGACGACCTGACCTACCTGCAGCAACTGTTCGCGCTCGATGGCGGAGTCGTGCGCAACTACTTCGACGCGCTATCGGCGCACCCGAGCGGCTTTTCGAACCCGCCAGACTGTACGCCAGCGACACCCCAGTGCAGCCTTTCGGGTGGCTTCAACAACGACCCGAGCTTCTTCGCCTTCTATCGCGTCGGACAGTACCGTGATCTGATGGTCCAGCAAGGCGTGGCGGACAAGAAGATCTGGTTCACCGAATTCGGCTACTGTTCGAACGAGACGCCACCGCCCGGCTACGAGTACTGCAGCTCGATCGACGCGTCGACCCAGGCGCAGTTCCTGGTGCAGGCATTCCAGATGGCGCGCTCGCTGGACTACGTTGCTGGCATGATGCAGTGGAACCTGAACTTCCAGCTCGCGGTGCCGCAAACTGACGAGAAATGGGGCTTCGGCGTGATCCGCAACGACTGGAGCGCCAGACCCGCGTACAGCGCATTGGCCCAGATGCCCAAAACCTGATCAGGAGGACGCGATCCATGGTATTCAAGGACGACTCGGAAGCACCGCTGGTCCCAGCGGTGTTTCCCGATCGCACCAGCGCGGCGACCGCCATCCAGGCGCTCCACAAGGCCGGCATCCCGGCCGCCGATATCGGCGTCGCCATACCGATCCGTGAGGCCAATCGGGTTCGCGAGGAATCCGAAAGCCACGTGCTGGAGGGCGCAGGGCGCGGCGCCGCCGTCGGCGCACCGCTGGGCGTCCTGGGCGGTATCGGGCTCGCCGCGCTGGCGCTGACCACGCCACTTGGCGTCGGCGGGCTCTTCGTTGCCGGCGCCAGTGGGCTGCTGTGGGGTGGGACGGTCGGCGGCCTGCTGGGGATGGTCACCCGCGTCCGCCGCAGTCCGGACGTCGATCGCTGGTGCGAGCTGGAGTTGGATGCGAACTCGGTGCTGGTGGCCGTGCGCGTGCACGACTGGTCGCGCGAACCCGAGATTGCCACGCTGCTGACGGGCTCGGGGGCGGTGGCGGTGCTGGATCGAACGGACCTCGATCACTCGTGGCAGGAGCTCGAGGGCGAGCATCGCTCCGGCCAGGCGGCACCGGCCCAGGCCTGAGCGAGCGACGGAGGTCCTGGTGAGCACCGTGCGACTGGCGGACCTGGAGCGACGGTCCTGGTGAGCAGCAAGCGAACGGAAGGCGCCGACAGGCTGGTCCGCCGGGCGGCGCCGGTCGTCCTGGTGCTACTCCTGCTCCTCATCCTGGCGATCGGCGTGCTGGGGACGGAGCGGCCGTCCAGCCAGCCGGCGATCGCCGTCTACGACGCCAACGGCGCCCGCGTCGTCAACATCATCAGCTCGGCCGAAGTGGCGACACCGCTTGGACCCACCACCCTACCGCAAGGCTTCGGCTCGGGCTTCGTGTACGACACCAGCGGGCACATCGTGACCAACGACCACGTCATCCAGGACGTGCAGCAGTTGCGCGTCACCTTCAAGGATCAAACGTCGACGACCGCGACGCTGGTCGGACGCGATCCGGAAACCGACCTCGCCGTTCTGTCCGCCGACGTGCCGCAGGATGCCTCGCCGGTCACACTGGGCGATTCAGACAATTTGCGTATCGGCCAGATGGCGTTCGCCATAGGCTCGCCGCGTGGCCTGGAGCAAACCATGACCCAGGGCATCGTGAGCGCCGTTCGCGACCCGGGCGAGGATGTGGCTGGCACGCAACTGCTGTTGGGCGGCGTGGTGCAAACCGATGCGGCCATCAATCCCGGCAACTCCGGCGGCCCACTCTTCGATGCGGCGGGCAACGTGATCGGCGTGAATACCGCGATCTTCACCCAGAGCGGCGGCAGCGAAGGGCTCGGCCTGGCCATCCCCGTCAACGTGGTCAAGCGCATCGTGCCGGACCTCATCCAGTACGGCTCGTACCGGCATGCGCTGCTCGGCGTCAGCGGCATCGGGGTGTCATCTCTCGGGGAGCAGGCGCGTCAGCAACTGGGCATCGCCTCGGGCGTGTACCAGGGTGTGCTGGTGCTGAGCGTTTCGGACCCGGCTCAGTCGGCAGGCATTCGGGCGGGCACAACGCCGGTTGTCGTGGGGCGCGTGCGAGCAGCCGCCGGCGGCGATGTCGTCGTCGCGGTCGACGGACGCGCCGTCGGCACGCCGATCGAATTGAGCGGTCTCATCAGCAATTTTTATCGGCCAGGCGATACCGCCACCGTGAAAGTCAATCGGGGCGGCACCGAGGTCAACGTGGCGGTCACACTGGGCGAACGCTCGCCCACATGACGCGCGAACTGGAGATCGCCTTCTTGTCGCAGCTCGGGTGCGCCCTGAGCGCCGCGGGTGATCCTGTCAGCTCCACCGAGAAGACGCTCCAGCGGATCGCGCGTGAGAACGGTCTGCAAGACGTCGCGATCGGCGTGCTGCCCACGCTCGTGCTGGTGCGTGGGCGCGATGGCCAGACGCCGGTGATGGACCTGGCCGCCGCCGACGTCGACCACAACCTGCGCCTGGACCAGATCGGCTGCCTATACGACATCGTCGATGCCGCGCGACTCGGGCGTCTGTCGGCCGACGACGGTCTGGCACGTCTGGCCGAGATGTGGAGCATGCGGCCACGTTTCGGCGTGCTGGTGCGCATCCTCGGGCAGGTCATTCTGTCGGTGGGTCTGGGCCTGATCATCACCCCCAGACCCACCGCGCTGCTGTACTGCGCGGCGCTCGGACTCCTGGTGGGCGCGCTCATCGAGCTTGGCCGGCGCTCGGCGACACTCGAGGTCCTGCTGCCATTCGTCGCCTCGCTGCTGGTGTCGCTCATCGTCTTTGCCGCGACAGACGCCGGCCAGGTGGTAGCGCCGCTCCTGCTCCTGATCCCGCCGCTGATCACCTTCCTGCCGGGTGGCATGCTCACGACGGCCATGCTCGAGCTGGCCGATCATCATCCAATCGCCGGCGCGTCGCGACTCGTGGCCGGCGCCACGCAAGTCTTGCTGCTGGTGTTCGGCATCGTCGCCGGCCAGCTGTTCGTGGGTTTACCCGAGGAGCTGGCTTTTGCGAAGCGCTCCGACAATCTGCTCGGTTGGTGGGCGCCGTGGCTGGGTCCACTCGTTTTTGCCATTGGCGTGTACTTTCACTTCGTTGGTCCACGCCGATCGCTGGTGTGGCTGTGCCTCATCGTGTACGTGGCGGCGGTCGCCGAGCAGGTTGGGAGCACCATTATGGGCGGCTACCTCGGCGGCTTCGTGGGCGCCGCGGCCATGATCGTCTTCGCCGTCTGGTTGGACAGGCTGCCAGCGGCACCACCATTTCAGGTCGTGTTCCTGCCCGCCTTCTGGCTCCTGGTGCCTGGCGTGCTCGCCGTCGTCGGCGTCGCCGAGCTGGTCGGCACCGAGGACGCGGTGGCGATGGCCGACGTGGGACGCGTGGTCTTCACAATTCTCTCGATTGCGCTCGGCGTCCTGGTCGGCGTGGCGCTTTCCCGCGTGCTCCACCTGAGTGACATCAGTTGATAGAGCTGCTCCAGGTTCTGGGCGTCGCGCTGCTGGCGGCGGTGCTCACCGCGTTGGGAGCGCCACTGGCCGAAACGCAGACGTTGAGCAATCAGGTGGTCAGCGGCGCCCTGCAGCTCGCCGCCGGTCTGCTGACCGGGATCGTCCTGATCGAGCTGTTGCCCGACGCGCTGGCAGTCCTCCCCCTGCCGACGGTCGCGATCGCGGTCTGCCTGGGAGCGGCGGCGTTCGTCGGGTTTGACTACGTCTCTGCCTGGAAAGCGGCCCGCCAGCACGACCAGGACGACGCCAGTGCCGCCTCCATCAGCCTGTACGTGGGAATCATGGCCGACCTGTTCATCGATGGTCTGATCATCGGCGTGGCCACCAGTGTGGGTATCTCCAACGCGCTGCCACTGGCGATCGCCGTCGGCCTCGGCCAGGCGCCGCTGACGTTCGTCGCGACCGCGGTGGCCAGACGCCAGGGAACGCCCAGCGGCGCGCGGCGCCGACTGGTCCTCATGTACGGTGGCGTCATCGTGATCGGCGCCATGCTGGGCTATCTCGTATTCAACAGCCAATCCGAAGCCGTTCAGTTGACGGTCCTGGCCGCGGCGGGCGGCGTGCTGTTCGCCGCGGTGACGCAGGTCATGATTCCTGAGGCTATCGAAGCGCTGCACGACGCGCCGCCGAGTTTGACGGGACTCATGTACGTGGTCGGCCTCGGCCTGTTCCTGGTCCTGAAAGGCGTCGCGGGATGACGACCGGCAGTCCGGGCGCGGCACTCCAGGACGTCGGCGAGGTGGGACTGGCGCGGGCGCTGTACCGCGGGGGTGCCTTCCTGGTGGCGATCGTCATCCTGACGCTGCTGGGGATCGAGCTGAAGTGGGTGGTCGTGCAGGTGTTCGCCGCCAGCATCGTCGCGGCCGGCATGGCGCCGGTCGTCAGGCGCCTGTCGGATCCCTTGCGTACCGCGGGCTGGCGCTGGCGACCACCGGCCGCGCTGGTCGTGCTGCTGATCTACGTTGTGGTGGGCGTGTTCGTGCTCGTCCTGGGCGTCTTGTTCCTGAACATCGTGCTTGCCCAGGGCGGCACGCTGATTTCGCGCGTGCCCGAATTCGCGATCAAGCTCCAAACTGCGTACGCCAGCGTGATTGGCCGCTCGGAGGTGCTGCGCGAGCTCGACCCTTTGAGCATGCTCGGCGGCACCAGCGCCATCAGTCAGTGGGTGATCGGCTTCCTGCGCCAGGTGCTGAACGTGGCTGGCCTGTTGTTCGCTCTGTTCGGCGGGGCCATCAACGTCATCTTCGTGCTGTTCATGGCCCTGTACCTGAGCGTCGACGCGCCGGCGATGCGTGACTACATGGTGGTGTTTGCACCCCGCGCACGTCAGGTGCAGATGCGTCGGGTGACGACCAACATCTCCTCGCGGCTCGGGCAATGGGTGGTCGGCGAGATGGTGCTGTGTTTGATCGTCGGCATCGGGGCGGGCATCGGGCTGGGGCTGATCGGCGTGCCTGGCGCGTCGCTCCTGGCGGTGGTGTGGGCGATCGCCGAGCTGATCCCGGGTATCGGTCCATTCATTTCGGCCGTGCCCAGCATCCTGCTGGGCTTCCTGGCGGGACCCGAGACGGGCGTCCTGGCCACGATCTTTACCCTGGTCTGGAGTCAGATCGAAAACAACGTGCTGGTGCCGCGCGTGATGAGTCATGCCGTCAAGCTCAACCCACTCGTCGTGCTGGTGGCGCTGTTGATTGGCAATCAGCTGCTTGGACTGGCCGGGGCATTGTTCGCCATTCCGGCCGCCGCGGCGGTCGCGGTCATCGTCGACGAGCTCCACCAGGAGCGGGTTATGCAACTCCAGGCGGATACGCCAGCGGCGGATGTCGATTTCGGCGAGTCCTGTTTGTCTAGAGAGTGAAAGGACAACAGGACACATGCACACCTATCTGCTCAGCGTGATCACGCCCACCGAGGGGACCCCGCCGACTCCCGAGCGCCTGGCGGCCATCAACCGCAACATCGAAGCCTTTCACCAGGAGCTGAAATCCGCCGGCGCCTGGGTCTTCGCCGGTGGACTGGACTCGCCGTCCACCGCCACGATGCTGCGGACCAGGGACGGCGAGCAACTGATGACCGACGGCCCGTTTGCCGAAGGCAAGGAGTACGTCGGCGGCTTCTGCATCGTCAAAGCCGCCGACCTGGATGCCGCCCTGGAGTGGGGCCGCAAGTGCGCCGCGGCGATCACGCTGCCGATCGAGGTGCGCCCGTTCCACTGGGCGTCATCGGACTAAAACTTCCCCCGTGGTTGGGGTCGGCGTCGGGCCCGCGGATTGCAGGTCGCACCGGGCGCGCAGGTCGGCCATGCTCGGCGACATTGCACGTCCCCTCGCAAGGCCGCTTCGTCATGGGCGTCTCGGTCACGTGTCAGCCCCAGCCACGCCGCGTGGAGGATATTCCAATCGGGTTCGGGGACACTTTGGTGCACGCCTGGTGCGTCGCATTGGCGTTCACAGCCTACCGAAGCAAGGCGCCAACTCGGCGCTAAGGCCGGCCGGTGTTACGGCGCTGCGGCCACCATGCCCATCCAGAACATCTGCTGGTTGCCCACGTCAACGTCGTATTTCCGGACGAACTCGAGCCGACCATCGGCGCCGATGCGGAACAGTGAGAGGCAGGCCGGCACGTTGCGAAGTGCGTCGCCCTCGCGCACCGGAAGGCCCATGATGTGCGCCGCGACCAGGAGTCTTCCACTCGGATCGATGTGAAAGGTGCGGCAGTGGATGCCGCGGCTATCGACGTGCTGGATCGCGGTCGGCTCCCCGGTGGCGGAATCGATCGCAAAAACGGCCAGTGTGTTTTCGCCGCCGGCAAACACCCGCTGCGCCCCCTCGCCGACCGTGCTCGACGCGCGGTTGGCGACATACGCGAACCCGCCCCCAGGATGGACGTGCACGGTGCCTGCCATCTGGCGAGCGCCGGTGGTGGCTGGCTGGCTGAGCGTGCCGACGCTGAAGCGCGGCGCCGCCGATAGGCTCACGCCTTCTATTTCGAACACGTCCAGCCGGTTCTGGCGCTCGAGCGAGACGTACACCCACGGCCGTGTCGGATGAAAGTCCAGGTGCCGCGGGCCAAAGCCGTAGCCCTGGCCGGGGGCGATCGACGTCTCGCCGGTCAGCAGGCCGTCACGATAACGGAAGACCTCGAGCGCGCCAGGCTGCTCTGGTTTGCCGTCCGCCGCGTCGTGACCGCGGGTCACCAGGATCGCCAGGCGGTCGTCGAGACTGACCCGAACCTGGTGGGCATAGATGCCGGGGTCGACCGGCTCGGGCTGCGCAACCTCGGCACCCGGCGTGGCGTCGGGATTGACTCTGTAGACGCGCAGCCCGCTCGGATTGCTGAACGCGGCCAGCAGATGACGTGAGGGGATGTCGCTCGAGAGGTGGATCGGCCGTGTCGGCAGCGGAATCGGCGCCCCGTGCGGCGACAGATCGCCACTTGCGGGATCGATCCGCAGCGCGCTGAGGAAGTGGTTGGCGCTCACGAAACCACCGACGCCCGCGGCGCTGTCACTCGAGGCAACGTAGAGGTACTGGCCAGAGGCATGCGGCCAGGCGTAGTGGACGTTGGCTGGCAGCCTGAGACTGCCGCGGCGGGTCAGTTCGGCGTTGTCGACATCGACGTCATAGTGCGTGAGCTCCGGACCGACGCTGGCATACAACCTCACGGGCAACGTTACGACCCTCCCCATGGCGGCTGAATATCTCAACCATCAGCATAGGTGTCGCGGTGGGTATGTCAAACGTTCGGGCGCCGAACTGGCTAGCCCTTTACATAGCACAGCTTCTCGGTGACCAG
>JAFAWJ010000119.1 GCA_019242065.1 Chloroflexota bacterium | reverse complement strand
GCGGCGAGCGGCAGCAGCGTCGCGGCGTAGTCGCGCGGGTCGGCGCGGATAAACGCGACGACGGTCCGCGTGGACTGATCCAGGTGCAGCGCGTCGTACAACGGGTCATGCTCGATGGCCGACTGATCGATCAATCCCGCCGGCGGGCGGTGGAATTCGAGCAGGCTCGCTCCGCCGCTGCTGCTGATCGGCACAAACTGACCGGAGACGATCCAGTTGCGAGCCGTCACCGGCGCGATTGGCAGCAACACGCCCAGTCCGATCAGCACGATCGTCAACAGCGCCATACGCGGATAACGCCGCCAGGCCAAGCTCAGCACGAGCAGTCCGAACGGCACACACAGCAGAAACTGCGAGCGGCTGATCGCCGTCAGTCCCAACAGCGCGCCAGTCAGCAGCGCCTGCCACCAGGCGATCGGCCGCGCGCGCCGCGCGCAGACCACCAGCACGATGAGGCTGGCCATCACCAGTGGCATGTACAGGTTCTCGTTGAATAGCTGGCGGGCGATCTTGAAGTGCTCGGGCTCCAGCTGGAGAAAGACCAGCAGGGCGGCCGCTGCGACGAGTCCGTCGAGCAGCGTGCCAAACGCCCGCCGCGCCAGCTCCGCGGTGCCGACGACCACGGTTCCGAGCGCCGCGAACTGAATCGCGATCGGACCAAACAGGCTTTCGCCGGTGAGTCGATGCAGGCCGGCCAGGACGTACGGGTACAGCGGCTGGCCGTAGAACGCGGCCGCGTGCCCTTGACCGCCGTCCATGCGCCAGCCGTTGAGCAGGATGTCGCGCGCGGACGACTCGTAGATGAGCCAATCGTCCAGGCCCGAAAGGATCGTGGCCTTGCCGGCCGCCGGGCCCTCCAGCTGCAGGCCGTAGATCAAAAACGCCAGCGGCACCAGCCACACGCCAGCGCGCCACCAACGGGAGGCTGCCTCGGCGTGTGGCGTAAGCGGCGCAGGGCCCAGCGGGTGGTGGACTGGCGACCTGCCGCTCGGCGCGGGGCTGTGGTGCGGTGTCAGGGGGGTTGTCTTGCCAAGCAGCGTCACGACTCCGAGCGCGAGCCACACCACAATGCCCCCTGCCACGATCGCGCGGCCAATCCACGTGAGGACGTCGCCGAAGATCGAGGTGCCCGCCTCTGCGCGCCAGCGCAGGTCATCGCCGCCCAGGGTCTCCAGCGGACCGCCGGGCGTCCGCTGCCACTGCAGCCGCAGCCTCGGGACCCGCGCCTCCGGCCGACTGTAGTCAACCTGTAACACGTGCAGGTCGCTGGAGAGATTCACGGTCGTGTCACGACCGCTCAGGGGCGCGCCGTCGATCGAGACCTGGGCCGGCCCGTCAGCAGTCAGGACGAAGCGCCGCGTGCCATCCGACGGCACCTGGAGCCAGCCAGTCCAGCGCACGCTGAAGGCCAGTTGGTCGCGGCCCGGCACGACGTCAGGGCCGAAGTTGAAGCGAGCGGCGTCGTTGAAGAAGTGAACCCCGAAGTCTTCGCCGCGCAGGTCCAGGTTTGGCTCGATCCGCGTGGCGTCGGTGAGCCACGGGAAGTCCGGGGAGCGCTCAGGCGTGCCGCTCGGCGTAGCAGACGCCCAGTAGCTGGCCTTCAGCCCGGCGGCGGGGGCGACGGCCTGGGCGACGAACAGGCAGCCAAGGCCGAGCGCGAGCGCGGCGAGCAGCCCGAGCGTGACTCGTCGCGGAAGCCGCGGCAAAGCGAGGGCTGCGTACAGCAACACCCCGATCGCGGCCAACTCCACAGCCGCACAGCTTACTCAGCCCTCGATCAGAGCTTCGTAGAAGCGCTAGTCCTCTTTAGGTGCCTCTGCGCCGCAGAGGCCGCACACGCCGTTGACGATGCAGTGCCCGTCCGGATGCCCCACCGTCTCGATCAGGTGACGACCTTCCGTGCAGTGGCTCCTTGCCTCGGTCGGCGCCGTGCACGCCGCCAGATGCCATTCGACCCGGTCGCGTTCGCGCGTCGAGCCGACTTGGCCGCCAGTGCGAACGACCGCCCGCCAGTAGACGCGCGTCACGACGGGTGCGGCTGGTTCGGCTTTAGCCTTGCCTGCGGGTCGCTCGCCGCCGGGGTTTGATCCAGGGCTGGGTTCGATCGTAGTTGCAGCCATGCGCCTAATGGTACGACCTCCCATCACGCCTCGGCACGAACCGCCGACTCCGGCGCCACTTCGGCGGGCGTGTGCGGCAGCATTTTGACCGGCCGGCGGGCCCGAAATACCGGGAACATCAACCCGAGCATCACCCCGAACGCCGCGTGGCGAATCAACTCGCCGGTGAACGCAACGGGTCCCGTTGCGCCCAGACCGCCAACGCCCAGACCCAGCACCGGCAGCACCACGAGCACCGAGACCAGCAGCGGCAGCATCGCGAACATCACCCCGCGCTGCCAGTCCGACCACTGTGACGGCAGTCGCGGCTCACCCCATACGCCATACACGGCCCCCCACATGACGCCCACCCCGATATAGACCGGCACGGCGATGAACAGAAACACCGGCTGGACGTCGCGCGCGAGCGCAAAGGCCATGCGCGCCGCGGTGCGCTCGACGAGCGTGCCCGGCGCGTTGAACGCAATACCGCCGGCCAGGATGATGACCACGTTCATCAGCAACGTCGAGACGACCGTCGCCAGCAAGCCCGCCAACGCGCCGGCACGGACGAGGACCTCGCGCTCGACCGGGTGGCTGCTGGTGCCGCGTTTGCCCAGGTCCTGCCGAGCGCGCACGGTCCACCACAGGACGAGCGCCAGCGGCACGAGCCAGCCCAGCAGCCCGAACGGGATGTGCACCTTCTCGAGGACGCTGAGGACCGGCGGTCCGACGTAATAACCCAGAAGCGTGTACACGATGATGTACAGCAGCGCGCCCAGGCTCATCGCCGGGAAGAACACCCGAAACGGCACCTCGAAGACGCCACAGGCAACGGTCGTCACGATTCGCAGACCCGGTACGAGTCGACCCAGAAAGACCGCGCGTGTGCCGTGTTTGTTGAGCCAGCGTTCGGCGGTGTCCAGGCGCTCGGGCGTCAACCGAATGAAGCGGCCGTAGCGGTACACCAGCCCGCGACCGGCCCAGCGGCAAACCCAGTACAGCGTGCTCGAGCCGATCATGGTGCCGGCCCACGTCGCGCCGACCGCCTGAATCAGCGCTGTCACCGCGCTGAGCTCGCGCCGTGCGTGCACCCCGAGGATCAGCATCATGACGTCGCCCGGCACTGGCACGGGCACGCCCGCCTCCTCGATCAGCAGGAAAACGAACGCCGCGAGCAGGCCGTGACGATCAAGGAATTGTGAGCTTGCCAGGCCGACTTCGTTCCACCAGTCCAGCATGCCCGACGAGTGCTCTCCCCAGACGTTAGCATTCCCCAGCATCGCACCCCGGGAACTCACCCGCCGATGCGCACAGTGGCAATGTGAGCTCGAAGTCTACCGTGTTGGCCGTCGACATCGGCGGCACCAAAATGGCGGCCGCGATTTTCGACGCCGACGGCCAGATCCTGGCGTCGGATCGGATCGCCACCGCCCATACATCCGACCCCGACGCGCTGTTCGACGAGCTGCGCGCCGTGTGCGATCGGCTGCTGAGCGCCACACCCGGCGGTGTCGAGGCCATTGGCGTCGGCTGCGGCGGCCCGATGCGGTATCCGCAAGGCATCGTCAGCCCACTGAATATCCCGGGCTGGCGCGGCTTCCCCCTCCGCGAGCACCTCGCCACCACCTTCAGGCGGCCGTGCGTCGTCGACAACGACGCCAAAGCCCTGGCCCTCGGCGAGCGCTGGCGAGGTGCTGGTCAGGGCTCCGACAACATGCTGGGCATGGTCGTCTCGACCGGCGTCGGTGGCGGCATCATCCTGGACGGTCGGCTCCTGCACGGGCACGGCGGGAACGCCGGGCACATCGGCCACATCATCGTCTGGCCCCAGGGACCGTTGTGTGGCTGCGGCGCCCGCGGTTGCGTCGAAGGTGTAGCGTCGGGGACGGGCCTCGCGCGCCGCCTGAACACCGCTCTGGCCGAGGGCTGTTCCACCCGTCTGCAAGCGGGTGCCAACGCGGAGCAGATCGCGACCGCCGCGCGCGCCGGCGACAGCTTCGCCCAGGAGCTGTTCCGCACCGCCGGCGAGGGCGTCGGTCGCGGCATCGCCTCGGCCGCGGCGCTGCTCGACCTCGAGCGCGTGGTCATCGGCGGCAGCATCGCCCTCCTCGCCTGGGACCTGCTGGGTCCACCGCTCATCGCCGAGGTGTGCGCCGCGGCACGCCTGGATTTCACCCGCGACGTGCAGGTCGTGCACGCCCAGCTCGGCGATCAGGCTGGCCTGTATGGTGCGGCACAGCTGGCGTTCTCGTTGTTATAAGTAGCCCCGACCCGTGAGCCGACCCGACCTCGAGCCAACCCAGCGACTTCAGACCCTGCCGCGGCCCCCGGACGCGGCCGCGGACAGGGCAGAACGGCCACGCGGGGGTGCCTTCGTGGGCTTCTTCGCGCGCATCATCCTGCTCGGGCTGATCGTGATCGGTGGCATCGTCGCCGTTTCGCTGCTGGTCACGCCCGTCCGCGAATCGGTCCTGATCATGGGTTCCGACGCGCGTCCGGACGAATTGCAGCGCGGCGAAGTCGGACGTACTGACACGCTGGAGGTCTTCGTCGCCGATCGAGGCATGCCGCGGCTGGCCATGGTGTCCGTGCCTCGCGATCTGTGGGTCACCATCCCGGGCTACGGGCAGGAGCGCATCAACGCCGCCTACGAATTCGGCGGCGCGCAGACCGCCAAGCAGACCGTCTCCAACGTGCTCGGTCAGCCGATCGATCGCTACCTGCTTGTCGGCTTGCAAGGGGTGCGGGACGTGGTCAACGCCGTCGGCGGCATCGACATCACCGTGCCGCAGGCCATCCACGACGACGCCTACCCGACCGACGACTACGGCTACCAGGTGGTGGACATTCCCGCCGGCCGCCAGCACATGGACGGCGACACCGCGCTCGAGTACGCACGCACCCGACACCAGGACAGCGACTTTGCGCGCTCCGCCCGCCAGCAGCAGATCATGGTCGCGGTCCGCAATGCGATGCTCAATCCGCTGAACTGGCCGCGTATTCCCGCCGTCGTCGCGGCGGTCTCGACGTCGATCAAGACTGACATGTCGCCGCTCGACGCCGTGGCAATTGGCGCCGCGATGCTGCGCAGTCCCGGCGATCCCGATCATCTCGTCATCGACACGTCGCTGGCCACCGAGGTCACCGGCGCGGATGGCGCCTACCTGCTGCAGGCCAAGCCGTCGCTGCAGCCAACAGTCGCCCAGTTCCTGTCGCATCCGTCGGGGAGCTCGGCGTCTGCTGCGCCGGTGCCCGTGTCGGTGGAGGTCCTGAGCGCGGCGGGCATCGCCGGCCTGGCGACGCGCACCGCGGATCGGCTGACCCAGGCCGGCTACACGATCGCCAACGTGGCCGACGCGCCGAAGCCGCAGGCGCAGACGACGATCATGGCCAGGCCGAGTGCAACGTCCGCGGCCAACCAGATCGCCACCACCCTGGGTATTCCACAGTCGCGGATCACCACCAGCTCCACGCTGACGACCGCCGATATCCAGATCACTCTCGGGCCGGACGCGCACTGAGTCATCGGCCCGATCCGGCACCTTTGGGAAGTGTCAACCCGCGCCAGGTCACAACGTCGTCAATACACTTGACAGGCACCCGCGTCACAAAGCCTGAGCTGGCTTGCAGCTTGCGCCAGCCCCAACATAGCCTGCTCAATCTGTCGTCAACCACAACATGTTGTAGGTCCCTGCACAAAACAGGCTGTTGTGGGCACGCGAACGCTTTAAACTCTGGTAGGTACCGAAGCAATGCACGGTTCGGAGGCTGAGGCCACCCACTCTTCCAACGGCGTCGCCCAGCTCGACCTTGGTTTCGCCGCACG
>JAFAWJ010000085.1 GCA_019242065.1 Chloroflexota bacterium | reverse complement strand
CGCTCCACCGCGAACAACCGGGGCGCCGATCCTAAGCGCGGGCCAGCGCAATTCGGCGTCGTCCGCCGCACGCCCGCACGGACGCTGGTCACGCCGGCGCCAACCTGCTGTACGACCCCCGTCCCCTCGTGTCCAAGGACCACCGGTAGTGGAATTCGTCCGCGGTCTCAGGTGGCAAGGTCCATGTGGCAAATGCCCGCGGCGACGATCCGGACGAGCACTTCGTGTTCCCGCGGCTCGTCCAGCTCGAGCTCTTCCAGTTCGAACGGGTGGCCGCGTTCGCGGAAAACAGCGGCGGTGATGTGCATGAGTCGCCTTTCTGCCGGTGGTCAGAGCCGGTGGTCGGGAGCTCCATCTTCGCCGTGCGGGCCACCGCCCATCAAGTGGTGCGGGAGCCAGTGACGGTCTTCAGACCGCGTACCAGCGCTCGACCGCCGTCACCACAGCGTCAGGCGGCCAGGCTTCGACAAGCGCCATTGCCACGTTCACGTCATCCACCCCCGGCCGCAGCTCGCTGTGGATAGGTACGTCGAGTGCATACGCCGACCCGCGTGGCACGAGGACCTCGTCGATGAACACCACATGATGGCGACGGTGGCGGAGGAGGCGCGCGTAGACGGCGGCGTACAACCCTGGCTCATACGTCTCTGGTAACCGCGGCGGAGCCATGTCCAGCAGGCGCGCGGCATCCAGCACCTGCGCCCATTGCGCCTGCACCAGGCTCAGCGGAGCATTGGCGATCTCGCGTGCATGAGTCGGACGCTCCATCTCGCGGAAGCGTGCATTCTCGATAGTCTCGCGCACGCGCTCCGACGGCGCGGGTACCACGAACTCCGTCCGAGCGCTTTGCAGCACGCGCTCCGCCGGGTCGTCCTGTGGCCGGACCAGCTCAATCAGACGATTGCCGATCAGCGGCGCCTCGCCAATGAGCAGATCGCTCGGTTCGGAATAGGTGAGGCTCCAGGTGTGGATGGCATCTCGCACCCACACGCCAACCGCCCTGCGGAGCGCGGCATGCGTGACGCCGTCCACTTCGGGGTAGCGCGCCAGCAGATCCGGCGTTTCGAACGCGAGTCTGGCGACGTCCCACTGGAGTAAGTGCACCCGACGGCCAAGTCTGTCGGCCAACACCGCCAGTTGCTGCACCAGGAGCGTTTTGCCTACACCGGGCAGGCCGGCGAGAAAGACGCAACGATCGTCGCGAGCGGCGCGCGATAGATCCTCCAGGAGCGCCGATCCGGGTGGCAGAATGAGCTCGGCGGGCACGCTGACAGGGTACGTCCGGTTGCTGAGACAGCGCGCTGGCGACGTGGGCGACAATGGCCTCGATCCGACAGGGGTCCAATGGCACCTGTAGCATTCTTGCGAATACACCCAAGAGGAGCCATCCATGGCCGTCAAGTCGGATTTCACCGAAGCAGAGTGGGCAACACTCGAGAAGGGCGTCACCGGAGCCGGGATGCTGGTTTCGCTCGCCGACGACAACTTTTTCGATTCCTTCAAAGAAACCGGTGCACTGGCCGGCTATCTCAACAGCGCCCGCCAGAAGAGCCCCAGCACGCTCGTGCGCGACCTGGCCGCGACTCGGGGAACAGGGTTCGGCTTTGGCACCTCGGCGCAGGAACTGGAGACCGGCACACTGGACGCCCTTCGCTCGGCGCGAGCGACATTGCAGGCAAAGGCGCCTGACGAGCTCGAGGCCTACAGCTCGCTGGTGATCGAGGTGGCCGAGTCGGTGGCGAAGGCCGTGTCGGGCGTCAGCGCCTCAGAAAGCGCGGCGATCGACAAGATCAAAGCCGCACTCGTGACAAGCTGAATTTACGGGAAAGAGACCGGCGGCGGTGAAGCCGACTCCGGTCGACAGTCACCGGTCTGGACCTCGCGGGCCGCTGTACGAACCTCACCGGAACCCAAGGTCCGCTGCGACCGCAGGCGCGGCCGATCGCTTGTGACGGAGCCTGGAGCGCGGGATCATACGCGGTGTGCCCACGACAGAGTCGATTGCCCCGCCGCTCGCGGCCTGGGCGAACTTCTACATGATCACCGGCTCGGCCGGTGCGGCGCTCACCGGGCTGATGTTTGTCGCGATCGCCGTGATCGCACAGGTACGGCGCGAGATCTCGCGCGAAGGGGTTGGCGCGTTCAGCTCGCCGACCGTCGCACACCTGACTGGCGTGATCGTGATCTCGGCCGTCCTGAGCGTGCCCTGGCCGGACCTGCAGCTACTCGAGGTGTGCCTGCTGGCCGGCGCGCTCGGCGGGCTGATCTACACCGCGGTGGTCATTCGCCGCTTTCGACGCAGCCGGCCCTACCGTCCGGACCGCGAAGACTGGACCTGGCACGGAGTGACGCCGTGCCTGTCCTATCTGGCGTTGGCCGGCGGTGCGCTGCTCCTGCCTGGCATGCCTGCGCCTGCCCTGTACGTGCTCGGCGCGGCCATTCTTGTGCTCATGGTCACAGGCATCCACAACGCGTGGGATATGGTGGCGTATACCTCGACGATTCCAACTCGCGACTCGACCGCAGCGGGCGTTGGGGTCACCGACACCTACAACTAAGGAAGGTCGGCGCCTGAATACTGCCTTCTGGGCGCCACGGTGGCGTATCGTGAGTGCAGACGCTCTGGAGCGTCCCGAAGGATTGTGCAATGGAGTTCGGACTATCACATGAATTCGAGTGCCCTGAGGGGTACCCGGAGTCACAGTCGTTTACCGACGCTTTCGAGCTGGTGGATGCCGCCGAAGCGTGGGGGCTCGATGCAGTCTGGCTGGCCGAGCTCCACGTCGCGCCCGGCCGCTCGGTGCTGTCGTCGCCCCTGACCGTCGCCGGTGCCATCGCCGCGCGCACCCGCCGCATCAAGATCGGTACCGCGGTCCAGATCCTCCCCTTGTGTCATCCGCTGCGGCTGGCCGAGGACACCGCCACCATCGACCAGATCAGCCAGGGCCGGCTCATCTTCGGGGCCGGGCGCAGCGGCTTCCCGCGCGCCTACGAGGCCTACGGGATCCCGTACGCGGAGAGCCGCGACCGCTTCGCCGAGGTGCTCGAAATCGTCAAACGCGCCTGGACCGAGCCCAGTTTCTCGTTCGACGGCCACTACTTCCACTTCCACGACGTGCATCTGGTGCCCAGGCCGTACCAGCAGCCGCATCCGCCGATTCGCATCGCGGCATCGAGTCCCGAGACCTTCGAGGCGCTCGGCACGGCCGGCTACCCGATCTTCGTCGGCGCACGGACGGGCACCCTGTCGCAGCTGGCGCCGCTAATCGCCGCGTACCGCCAGGCACACCGGGCGGCTGGTCACCCGGGCGACGGGGAGGTCTATCTGCGCCTGCCCGTCTACGTCGCCGAAACGCGCGAGCTCGGACTGGGTGAACCGGAGGCGAGCTTGATGTCGTTCTATCGCGGCTTCGCGCGTCGTCTGGGCGACACCGTGAACCGTTCTGGCGTGGTGCATGCCGAGGAGCGGGCCGAGTCGGCGCTGCGCCTGGAGTCGATCACCTACGCCGAAGTACAACGCGACAAGGTGGCCATCGGCAGTCCAGCCATGGTCGTCGACCGCCTGCGCGCTATCGACGCCGAGCTCGGTCTGGCCGGAGTGTTGCTGGAGCTGAATGTGGGCAACGCCATTCCGCGTCCGAGGGTCCTGAACTCGCTGCGGTTGATTTACCAGGAAGTCATGCCGGGCCTGGTGGGGCACGCCGCCATCGCCTGACGGACCTGTCTGGATCCCGGATACGCTAGGCGGCGTATGGCTTCCCCTGTCCGCCTCGGCGTCGTTGGTGCCGGTGCATTCTCACAGAACCGGATGTTGCCGAATTTCGCCAGGGTCGCCGGTGTCGACGTGCTGGCCGTGGCCAACCGCTCGCGTGAATCGGGCGAGGCGGTGGCCGAACGCTTCGGGATTGCTCGGGTCGAGACGGATTGGCGAGCGATTGTCCAGGCAGCGGACATCGACGCCGTGTTCGTCGGCACGCCGCCATCCGCGCACCTCGAGATCGTGCTCGCGGCACTGGAGTCCGGCAAGCACGTGCTGTGTCAGACGCGCATCGCCACGTCGGCGGACGAGGCCCGCGAACTGCGTTCGGCAGCGGAATCGGCACGCGGGCGCGGCGTGCGCACGATGCTGGTCCCACCGGCGCCGTGGTATCGAGGTGCGCGCTTTGTGGAGCACCTGATCGAATCCGAATTTATCGGCAGCCTGCGGCAGGTGATCGGCTTCAACACCAACGCGAGTTTCGCCGACGCGTCCACGCCGCTCAGTGGCGGACGCAATGACCTGGCACTGTATGGCCAATTCAATGCGATGCAACTCGGGCTGTCGTACGACGTGATGCGCCGCTGGACTGGCAACGCGACGTCACTGGTTGCCCAGCGTGCGTCGTTCGTTCCGAAGCGACCACTCACACCGGGCGGACCCATCGTCGACAACCCGTATCCCGACGCGGTGACGGTGGCAGCCGAAACGACCAGCGGCGCGAGTGCGATCAACATGCTGAATTACTCCGTGTATTTCGGCGACTCGCGCATCGAGCTGTTTGGCGAAAAGGGCACGGTGATCTATCGGTTGCGCGGCGACAGTCTGGTGGGCGCCAAAGCCGGCGATCCCGAGCTGGCGCCGCTGGCAATTCCGCCCGAGTTCGACAATCCCTGGCGCGTCGAAGAGGAATTCGTCCAGCTGGTGCGCGGCGAAATCGACGAGCCGAGCTTCACCTTCGACGACGGCGTCGTCAATATGGAGTACCTCGAAGCCGCGTACTACGCGGCAACCGAGGGTCGGCGCGTCACGCTAGGTACGTAGAACGTCCGGCAGCGCGCTGTCTCGTAATAGCGTGGGCTAAACTTGGCCACGTCGACCTGGTCGGGACCGTACACGATGAAGACCGGTCCGCTGATACGCGCGGTCCGTGGTCAGGATCAAGACGACGCCGGCGATGGTGCCCGGGCTCACGGAGACGCCCACGGCAAATGGCAGAGTCTGTCCGATGGCCTGCAGCATCAGCAGGACTGAGCCTGGCGACTTACGGCTCGAGCACCTGGCGGACCTCGCGCAGCCGCTGGATCTGCGCATCGGCACCGTGCAGGCCGCCGACACCCACGGACAGGTGCGAAGCGCCGAATCCGCGCCACAGCTCCACGGTCTGGCGCCAGTCGTCGGGAGTACCGGCGCCGGCCTCCAATCTGCCCTCGATGCCAAACGAGTCGCGGGTGCGACCAGCCTCGTCCAGCCAGCCCCAGACCCTGTCCATTGTCGCCTGCCAGCCACCTTCCAGCGGACGCAGCGGCAGGTAGCCTTCGGCGATGCGCGTGGCGCGGCGGACGGCAGCATCCGACGCGGCGCCAATCCAGATCGGGACGGGTTGCTGCACCGGCCGTGGGTTCAGGCCCGCCGCGACCAGCGTGTGGTAGCGGCCTTCGAACGTCACCGCACGCTCGGTCCACAGCTTGCGCATGACCTCGATCTGCTCCTCGAATCGGCGAGCACGGTTCTCAAAGCGCATACCGAGCGCCTCGAACTCGATCGGATTCCAACCGATGCCCACGCCCAGGCGCAGGCGGCCGTTACAGAATTGATCGACATCGGCGGCCTGTTTGGCGACCAGTGTCGCCTGGCGCTGGGGGAGGATGACGACGCTCGACAGGAAGCCCAACCGTGGCGCGGCGGCCGCCAGAAAGGCGAACATGCTCAGCGGCTCGCGCATGGTGATGTCGATCGAAAACACGCGCGGCAGTTCGGGGTGCGCGCTGGGCTCGGCGCCGACGACGTGGTCCGGCGCGACGAGGAAGTCATAGCCGAGATCCTGGGTGGCCTGCGCGAAGTCACGGATGAGGCTGACCTCGGGACCGAGATCGCTCTGCGAAAGGACCGCTCCGAATTGCATACGCCACCACGATAGCGCAGCCACCCTTCAGCTCACTCCTGCCGGTGTCGACAGAGAGACGGGGCCTCAGGCGCCTGGGGCGGTGACCTCCCGCAGTTGGCCAGTTTCGACCTGGTAGACGAAGCCGCGAATCGCGTCCTTGTGCGGAATAAACGGACTGACACGCAGGCGGGCGATGGACTGGCGGACGTCGGCGTCCAGGTCGGGGAATGCCTCCAGCGCGAAGCTGGGGCGCAGGCCCGTATCGGACTCGATCTGCGCTTTCACCGCATCGTCGGTGAACGTCAACATGCCGCAGTCCGTGTGGTGCACCAGGACGATCTCGCGCGTACCGAGCAAGCGTTGCGAGATGACAATCGAGCGGATGACGTCGTCCGTCACCACACCGCCAGCGTTGCGGATAACGTGCGCGTCACCTTCGGTCAGACCCAGCATGCCGTACGGATTGAGGCGGGCGTCCATGCAGGCGACCACCGCGACATGGAGCGCCGGCGGCATCGGCAATCCGCCCCCGGCAAACGCGGTGGAGTAGGCTCGATTGGCTTCGAGAAATTTGTCAGTGGCAGTCATACACGAGCACTGTATCCGCCGGAGCTGGACCTTTCCTGTGCGGAGCGTGCCGCGTCAGGAAAGGTCTTGCAGGCAGGCTCAGTGACCGGCGCCTACGGCAATTGGCTGTTGTGCCTCGAGCGTCTGCAACCTGGTGAGGACCTTGGTGCGGATCAACTCGGCCACCGAGACGGAGCCGCGGACATCGCCGACGGGATCCTTGACTTCGCCGTCGGGAGGCGAGGTGCGGTCGTACACGACGTCGCCATCGAGGAGGACCGTGAAGCGGCCCTGGCCGGCGGGCGTGAGGGTGACGCCGATTTCGCGATTGCGGCCGGCGACGACCTGCTCGGCGACACCGACCGCCTGCCAGAAGAAACCGCACGGAACGCAGTACTGGATTTCGAGTTGAACCTTACCTTCAGCCATCGGGTAACTCCTTCAAGTGTTTCGAGACGCAGGCTGCATATCTTTCAGTCGACGAGACACGCGCGCACTTGGCAGTATATTTCCGACATAGTCTACTGGCAAGGTCAATTATGGATGGCCCGGCTGCCGGAGCTCCCAGCGCAGCTGCGACTCGGTTGGCGCCTGGATCGGCAGGAAGGCCGCCTCGCGGAAGCGGCGCCCCACGGCGTCGTCGAGGCGATACGCGCGTCCCCCGTGCAGCGTGAGTTCGAGACGGGTGGCGGCCTGAGCCAGCACCACCAGATCCAGACGGGTCTGCACGAACTCGCGCATGGGCAGCTGCACGGTGCTGGGCTGCCGAAGCTGCCTGGCGAGGCGCCCTTCGAGCTCCACCAACTGGCGCTCCAGGGCGGCCGCGTCGTCGTCGAACACCCCCCGCGCGTTCGCGAGCTCCGAGTGCGCACCGCGCAGCGCGGCGCGGCTCAGCCCCAGACAGAAGCTACTCTGCAGCGCCAGAAAGCGCGGCCGCATGCGCGCCAGGCAGTCGCTCAGCTCGTCGGCCACGATCCAGCGCGTCTCGAGGCGGACGGCGTCGAGCGTCAAGGATGCGCTGCGCGTCGACTGCATGGCCAGCAGCGGCGGGTAGCTCTCAACGCGCAGCCCGGGTGTATCCAGCGGGATGGCGACGACGATCCGCCGTCCGCGGTGGTCCGTCGCGCCGGTCACGGTGATACCCGCGCCGGGCGACGTCAGCAGGTTGGAGGCCCAGGCGATGCGGCCGTCGAGCACCAGCGTGTCGTCGCCTGTCGTTTCGAATTGAACGGTGAGCGGAACACCCAGCACGACATGGGCCATGGCGCCGCCCAGGGCGGTGGAGCCCAGGACGTCCACCGCACGCAGGGACTCCAGGAGTGCTTCGCGCAAAAACGGGTTGACGGCGATGGTCGCGTACTCCATGACCATGCGATGGCACCACAGCGCGAACGCGGAGCTGAGGCACTGCTCGGCGATCTGAGCGATCAGCGTCCCGATGGGGACGAGCTGGTCGGGGTCGTCCGCGTGGAGGCCGGGGTCGAGGAGACGGCGCTCGGCGAGCCAGCGCAACCCAGCCCGGACGTCGCGTTCGCCGCGATCGACGGCGGGCGCGTGCTGGCCAAAATACGCGGCAACCTCCGCGGCGGTCGACTGCGCTGCCGGATCAGGTGCCATCGACACCGCCATCGCCATCGCTACCTCCGCCTTCGCCTTTCGCCGGCACGCCGCCGCCCGCGCTCGCCTTCATTGCGTCTGAGCGTAATCGCGAAGCGTCACACGAACCGTCACGGCGGCCCGCAAAAAGCGTCACACGGGCCCAAAAAGCGTCATGCGGACGTCACAATCGCGAAATTCGTGTGAAATGAGGCCATTAGCTGGCGTGCCGACTGCGCGAACGCATGATCAGCGCGGCTACGTAGTAGGTGCACGGCGTGGGGGCCGGATTGGTGTAGCGGTGGGTGACGTCCGCGGCAAAGTACAGCGAATCGCCGGGATGCAAATCGAAGGATTGCTGGTCACCCAGGGTCAGTCGCACGCAGCCGGATTCCACGTAGAGGAACTCATGCGAGCCGGGGGCGTAGGCGGGGTAATTGCCGGGATCACAGCCGGGCGGCAGCGTCGAGCGGATCCACTCGAAATTCACGCCGGCCACTACGGGTGTGAGAATGACGCGACGCCAACCGCCGGGTTCGTCGACGAGGTCCTGATCGGCGGCGCGGCGCAGGATGACGCGGGTGTCAGTCGGCGTGGCAACGAGGTCCGCGAGCGCTACGCCGAGACCGTGGGCGATGCGATCCAGCACGATCACCGTCGGAGCCTTCTGTCCGCGTTCGACCGCGGACAGCATGCTGACGCTGACCGCGGCCAGCTCGGCCAGACGCTGCAGGGTGAGTCCGCGCTCGAGGCGGACGGCCTGGACGCGTCGGCCAAGATCGACCAGATCGAGCGAGGCTGCCATGTCGCTTGGTTCCCTTATAATACAGGCTGATTTCTCTATAGAGGAAGCGTCGAAAGCCATGGTCCTGCTCGATGTGCACCTGCGCCCCGTCGCCGACGGTGATCTCGTGGCCATCTCCTCGATCTACGCCCACTATGTCATGACCACCGTCATCACCTTCGACGAGATGCCTCCGACCCTCGACCAGTGGCGCGAGAAGCTCGAGGACCTGCGCGCACGCCAGTTGCCGTTCCTGGCGGCCGACGTCGACGGCCGCGTCGTCGGCTACGCCTACGCCGGCCCGTGGCGGCCCAAGCCCGCGTACCGCTACTCGGTGGAGGACTCCATCTATCTGGAGCCAGCGTATACAGGGAAGGGCCTCGGCAGACGTTTGCTCGACGCCCTGCTGATCGAGTGCGCCCAGGGCGACGCACGCCAGATGATCGCGGTCATCGCCGACACGGGTGACCCGACCTCGACGTCGGCCCTGCTGCATCGACGCTGCGGGTTTGCCGACGTCGGACGGCTGCAGCGCGTCGGCTACAAGCACGGCCGATGGGTTGACACGCTCCTGCTGCAGCGTCCGCTCGGTCCGCCTGACCACGATGCCCAATCCGACTCCAGGCGCTGAGTCCGTCGCCGCGCCGCCGCGGCTGGCCTGGTTCGCCGGTCGCTCGCCGGCGCTGCGGCGAGCTTTGATCGCCCTGTGCATTACCGAGATCACCAGTTGGGGGGTGCTGTACTACGCATTTCCGGTTATGTTGTCGCGACTGACGACCGACACCGGATGGTCACCGGAAGTCGCGACGGCGGCGTTTTCTACAGGTCTGGTGGTTTCGGCGCTGGCCGGGGTGCCCGTTGGACGCCTGCTCGATCGGTACGGCCCGCGCGCAATCATGACCGCGGGCTCGGTCATCGGCGTCGGGGCGACGCTGGCTGTCGCCGCAGCGCCGAGTGTCCCGTTGTTTTTCCTGGCGTGGAGCCTGGTGGGACTGGCGCAGTCGGCGCTGCTGTATCCGCCGGCCTTTGCCGCGCTCACGCGCTGGTACGGCTCCGAACGAGTCGCCGCCTTGACCACCCTGTCGCTGGTGGCGGGGCTGTCGAGCACCGTCTTCGCTCCGCTCACCGCGTTGCTCGTCGACGAGCTGGACTGGCGGCTTGCCTACCGGGTGCTGGCCGTCGTTCTCGGCGCGGTGACGATCCCGCTGCATGCGATGTGGTTGACGCCGGCCTGGCAGGTTGACCACGCTGGCGTGCGCGTCACTGGCGACCGTCACGTGCGGCTCGTCTTGCGTCAGCGCTCGTTCACGCTGCTGATGGTTGCCATGGTGCTGGGCGCCTTCGGGATGTACGCGGCCAACATCAACCTGGTGCCGCTGTTGACCAATCAGGGTGCGGACAATCGCTTTGCGGCCGTCGCCCTTGGGCTGGCGGGGGTTGGCCAGGTGATGGGTCGCCTGGGCTATCCGTGGCTGACGCGGCACACGCGGCCGGCGACGCGCACTGCGCTGGTGCTGGCGGCCGGTGCGGGCAGCGTGGCGTTGCTGGCTCTGGTGTCGCAGGTGCCGACCGCTCTGTTGTTGGCGGCAATTCTGGCAGGTGCGATCCGCGGCAATTACACACTGCTGCAGGCGACGTCGGTGAGCGACCGGTGGGGGACGCACCGCTTTCCTACTATTAATGGTGTCTTCAGCGCACCGGCGACATTGGCGATTGCGCTGGCGCCAGCGGGCGGGGCGCTGCTGGCGGCGGCACTCGGCACGTATGCGCTGGCGTTTTATGCGCTGGCGGGCGGCGTGCTGGTGGGGGCGGTGATTGCGTTGCGGACGGAGGCGGAGCGGGGCGAGGTGACGGCGCCGATCGACGCCAACGAGCGTTCGGGGGCTGTCGCTCACAGTTGAGGGTTGGCAGCTTCGATCTTGTCGCGCGAGCTAAAACACACTGAGTTGTGTGCCTCGACACATGACAGCTTGGGTCCTGTCGGAGGAGTGAACACACACGAGGTTTTGTTTCGACGTGCGACAGCCAAGATCCTGTAGGACGAGTCCAAATCTCAGGTTGTCTGTTTGAGGCTTGACAGCTTTGATCTTGCCGAGAGCTACACACCGTAAGTTGTGTGCCTTGACACATGACAGCTTGGGTCCTGTCGGACGAGTCAAAACACATCAGGTGTTTGCCTCGACACTCGACGAGATGTCAGTCCTCGCGACGTGGCCGACTTGAGGTTGCACTCGCTGACGGCCGACGAAGACTC
>JAFAWJ010001006.1 GCA_019242065.1 Chloroflexota bacterium | reverse complement strand
GTGGTACATCGCGACGAGAGACCTGAGCGTCGTGTCGCTGACGAAAGCCTCGGAGTGGACCGGATTTCGAGGTACCACCCCCCACGTCGGCCCGCCAGCATCGCGTCGAAGTAGCATCACCTCCAGATGCCAATTACAGACTTCGATCATTACACGGTGCGCTCGAAAAACACCGACGCCTCGCGGGCGTTTTACGAGCAGGCGCTGGGCCTCAGTGTCCGCCCGCGAGCAGGGTTCCCAATACCGGCATTTATCGTCTCCATCGGCAGTCGTGAGGTCGTCCACGTCTTTGAGGCTTCACCCGAGATGGAGACAATCTTCGCCAGGATGCCATCCTCCGACCAACTGGAGGGCTGGCTCACCGGCCGGCTGCACCACGTCGAGTTCTGGGCGACCGACTTGAGCGGCGTGCGTGCGCGTCTCGCACAGCAGGGAATTCAGGTCACCGAACGAACCCTACCCGACAAGCACCAGTTGCACATGCTCGACCCGGATGGGATCCAAGTCAACGTCAATTTTCCGCTAGCCGAAGTCCAGTCTTGAATCGGCCCACCCTCTCGAACGGCCGCGGATCGATCCATGGCCGCCCGGCGTTGGCACTGGCACATGCACACTGCCCGACACCTTGAACACGTCCGGCTGAAGCATGCTCGTATCGGTGTTGCGCTTGATAATGTCGCCCAACCTGGTGTCCGCAATCCTGGCGCTCAACCACGGATCGAACCGCTGGTTCTGCCAGTAGAACCGATCGCCGTGACGCAGCGCGTCGAACTCCCGTGCGATGATGATCTGAAACGTCGGCCCGACTTCCGCACCGCGCGCATGGTCTTCAGCCAACCCGCCAATGAAGAGGTCCACGTGATCGACGGAGCCGTAGACGTCGGCGAGGTTGTGTTGCAACACGGGATCGCTCGTCAATTGAGCGAAGGATATGTAGGGCCAGGCCCCAGCGCCGAAGGGTCTGATTCAAGCTGGCCAGCAAACAGCAGATTGCGTAGCGGCGCGACGACGCGGCCTGGGGTGTTCCTGGCGGCAGCCCGGCGATGCTCAGGAGCAGCCGCGAACACGGCCGAAGACCTGCGCAACAGATTTGTCACAACGTATGTGTGACATACAAGCAACTTGCCTACCAGCCGAGATGGCGATGTGCGGCCCGCCCCACGTCGCGCACCGTTCCAAAGACAGGACAAACACCCCCGGGAGTCGTCCCGTCTTGGAAGTGGGCAGCATCTGTGCGGTTGCTCACACATCTCCGTGTTCGACGGAGAGATGCTCGGCGAAGTAGCGCAGGATGCGTCGCCAGGCGTCCTCGGCGCTGGCGTGATCGTCGCCCACGCCGGCGACCTTCAGCAGCGGTGCAAACAGGCTGGTATCGAAGCGATCCATAAAGCTGTGGCCGACACCCGGATACTCCTTCACGTCGTGCGGGATGCCCAGCTCAGCGAGTCCGACGTCGAGCCGCGCGGCAGCGCCGCGTAACCCGCGGTCCGCGCCGCCGTAGCTGGCGACGATCGGGCACGCGCCGTTCAGCACCGACAGGTCCTCCGGCAGACGCCCATAATTCGGAGCGGCAACGGCGTAGTCGCGGCGCGCCACGACCAGCGCGAAGCCGCCACCCATGCAGAAGCCGATCACGCCCATGCGTCCGGTGCAGTCGTTGCGGGCCGCGAGCCAGCGGCGGGCGGCTTCGAGATCGTCGAAGGCGGGACCGCTACCACGCGTGAACGCGGCAAACGTGGCACGAATGCACCGAGCCAGGCCGCCGCGCGTATACAGGTCTGGGACGAGCGCAAGATCGCCGGCCGCGGCCAGACGGTCGGCATGCTCGCGGGCAACGATGGTGAGGCCGCGCCAAACGAACCTCAACAACCCGCCCGCTTCGCTCCACCCGCCCGACCAGGTTTCTTCACAACGAGATCAGGAAGCGCTCCTGGTCCGATGCGAAGACTTCGCGACGGCGGTGGAGGAAGTAGTCGTTCGGACCAAGACGTGGCCGGACCTGAGGTCCGGGCCAAGCCAGGCGTCGAGACTGCCTTGGTCAATGTCGACAATGGCGTTCAGGTCGAGGACCTCCCATGCCGAGAGGCCGTCACTCTCGGGCAGGCTGCGACGATACAGACCTGGAGTCACCGGTGGGAGCAGTATAGTGACCCGGTCCACCGATGTCCCGGCTGCTGGTCGTCAATCCCAACACGAGTCAGGCAATGACCTCGACCATTCGCGTCTCCGCGGAGTCCGCCGCACAGGCGCTCGGAGTCGATGTCGATACCCTCTGCCCCAGTTGTGGTCCGGAGTCGATCGAAGGTCGATTCGACGAGATCGTCAGT
>JAFAWJ010000676.1 GCA_019242065.1 Chloroflexota bacterium | reverse complement strand
TGGGCAGCACGCTCTACGAAGAGATGCTGACCGACCAGGCCACGGGGCTGCCCCTGAATGGCAACCTGCTCGACTACCGCGTGCCGTCGATCAAGGACGCACCGCTCAACATCAACGTCTTCTTCGTCGAGAACCCGAAGGAGTACGGCGTGTACGGTGCGCATGGGCTGGGCGAGCCTCCGATGGGACCGCCAGGCGCGACCATTGCCAACGCCGTGCACAACGCGGTGGGTGTCTGGTTCGACGAGCTTCCGATCACACGCACGCGGTTGGCTGCCGCGCTGAAGCAGTCCTCGTAGAAGGAGGGAACGCCCAATGAAGCAATTCGACCTCTACGAGCCGGCGAGTGTCAGCGAGGCCGCGGGCCTGCTCGATCAGTTCGGCGCGGGAGCCAAGGTCGTCGCCGGGGGGAGCGATCTCCTCGGTGGCGTGATGAAGGACTGGGTCCAGGGCAAGGGCATGCCTTTGCCCAGCCAGATCATCGATCTGACCACGATCCCGAATCTCAGCGGGATCACCACCAGCAGCGACGGCATCCACATCGGGGCGACGACGACCCTCACGGACGTCATCAACTCGACAGATGTGCAAAACAGCATTCCCCTGCTCTCACAAGCAGTGGTCACCGTCGCCTCGCCGTTGATCCGGAACTTTGGCACGCTGGGTGGCAACATCAACCAGCGGCCACGCTGCTGGTTCTTCCGCGGCGAAAACTTCAACTGCTACAAGAAGGGTGGCGACTTCTGCTACTCCGTTACCGGCGACAATCGCTACCACGCGATCATCGGCGGTGAGCTGTGCTACATCGTCCACCCGTCCGATTCGTCCACCGCACTGCTGGCATTGAACGCTTCGGCCAAGCTCAGCGGCTCCGGCGGAGATCGGACCGTTCCCTTCGATCAGTATTTCCACGGGCCTCGCGAGGACGTGCTCACCGAGAACGTGCTCAAGCCCAACGAAATCATGACCGAGATCATCGTGCCAACGCCCGCCGCTGGCGCCAAGATGGCCTGGAACAAGCTCAAGGACCGACAGGTCTACGACTTCGCGGTCGTCTCGGCGGCAGCAGTCTTTACAGTCGATGGCAACGGCAACTGGGTTGACGGTCGCATTACGCTAGGCGGCGTCTCTCCGGTTCCGTACCGCGCTCAGGTGGTGGAGGATGCCCTCAAGGGCAAGAATATCCAGAACACCATCGATCAGGCGGCAGCGCAGATCAGGACGGTCGCACGTCCGATGAGCCTCAACGCGTACAAGATCGACCTTGCGCAGGGGCTCATCTCGCGAACGGTTCTTCAAGCGCTCGGCCAATAGGCTGAAAACCGAACGCGGGGGGGTCTGAGCGATCAGGCCCCCCCGTTTCGTGCCCTCCATCCTTCCGCGCCCCTATCCTTAGGCGGCTGCGCCCCAACTCCCAAAGAGCCCTCGGTATGCACGTCGCCTGGTACATCCGCTTCGGTCTCCTGCTGTGCCTGGTGGCACTGGCTCTGTTCGCGCTCATGTCTCCCCAGCTGACACCGTCGCCTGCGCCAGCCGCGGCGGTCCCCACCGTCCTGGTTTCGCCCACGTCGACTCCGCCACCGCCGACGGTCCGACCGACGCAGACGCCACAGCCGATCACCTCGATCATCGTCCGCCAGACGGCGGTGCCCCAGCCGACAGCAACGCCTTTCCCTGACGCTCAGCCGACCGTCAGCATCGTCGACTACTCCTTCATGCCAGGCGTGATCCGCGTGAAGGCCGGTGACACCATTCTGTGGCGCAACGACGGCACCGACCAGCACGACGTGACCGGCTCAGACTGGCACTCGGGCCTGCTCGACCCGACGTACAGCTACGATCTGACCTTCGGCATCCCAGGCACCTACGCCTACCGCTGCAGCATCCACCTCGACATGACGGGGACGGTCATCGTTTCTTAGGAGATCAGAGCTCCCAGGCTGCGGCGATGCCTACTGGCCGGTTGACGATCCAGACAGCCCCTGAGCCAGGCGGGCGGCGCGATCGATAGCCATGCGTCGCAGAGCGATGATCGCTTGCGACGATTGCAGCAGTCGGCCGTGGATGATCGAGTTCGTCGCCACGTAACCCCCGTCGGGCGAGTGGTACCAGGAGCTTCCCGAAAAGTTGGTCAGGATGCCTCCGGCCGCCTGCAGGATGACCGCCGCCGGCGCCACGTCCCACGGCCTTAGGTCGAGCGCGGTGTACCCGTGCAAGCGGCCCGCGGCCACGTAGCACAGCGCCAGCGCCGGCGAGCCGATCACGCGCACCGACGTCACGACTGGCAGGATCGTCCCCAGCACGCTCAGCATCTCGCGCCGCGCCTCGGGATCGCCCGGCCAGTCCAGACCGATGGCCGAGGCCTGCCAGGCCTCGGCACCATCCGCAAACTGCTCCACGAAGATGCGCTTGCCGTTGCGCCACGCCCCGCGCCCCTCGATCCCCGTCCACAGCGTGTCGCGCTCGGGCTCATACACCACGCCGACTTTCCAGGCGCCGTCGACCAGGTAGCCGATGCCGACCGCGTACTCGGGATCGCGATGCATGTAGTTCAGGCTGCCGCAGATCGGATCAACGATCCACAGCGGATCGGCGCCCACAGGCATCGGCTCATCTTCAGGCCCTTCCTCAGCCAGGATGGGCACCTCCGGAAACTGACCTTTGATGATGTCGATGATCGCGTTCTGGACCACCAGCGACT
>JAFAWJ010000499.1 GCA_019242065.1 Chloroflexota bacterium | reverse complement strand
AAGCGCTCCGCCGCGCGGCCGGTGACCGCTTCCTTCTCGGCTGTGGCGCGCCGCTGCTCCCGTCGATCGGCATCCTGGACGGCATGCGCATCGGCTCGGATGTAGCCGCAACCTGGGGTGAGGAGGGCAACTCGGACGGGCCATCGTTGTTGAATGCGACGCGGGCGACGCTCGCGCGACTCTGGATGCACGGCCGCTGGTGGACCAACGACCCGGATTGTGTGGTGCTCAGATCAGCGGACAGCCAGCTCGGCCCGCATGAGGTCCAGGCCTGGGCCTCGGTGGTGGCGCTGAGCGGGGGCATGCTGTTCGTCGGGGATGACCTCGCGCGCGTCGAAGAGGACCGACTCGCGTTGCTGGCGCGTCTGCTTCCGCCGTCGGGTCAGGCGGCCCGCGCGTATCCGCCGCTCGTGAGTTTGATGCCCGAGCGGCTCCACCTGGCGGTGGCGCGAACCTGGGGCATCTGCCACGTGGTGGCGATCGCGAACTGGAGCGACGTCGAGGTATCGGCCAGGTGGGATCCGCGCGATTTTCCGGACCTGGAGCCGGAGCTCGCCTATCACCTCGTGGATCAGTGGACAGGTGAGTACCTGGGCTTGCACCGCCGACCGCTGGACCTGGGGCGCCTGCCTCCGCACGGACTGCGACTCCTGGCCGTGCACCCGGACCTCGATCGACCGCGCACAGTCGGCAGTAACGGTCATCTGCTGGGCGACCTGATGGACCTGGCCGACGAACAGTGGCATCCCGCCACGCGCACGCTGACGCTGACGCCGAGCCCCCGCGCGCGGCAAGCCGAGTTGCTGGTCTATGACCCACATGGGCCGCTTCGCCGCGTGCGGTTCAACAGCCGGGATCCGCGTCCGCTGCGCCTGGAGTTCAGTCGCTGACGCCCAGCACCGCTGCGCCCTGGAGCTGACCGCGCCGCAAGCGGTCCACTGCCGCGTTGGCGTCTTCCAGCCCAAACACCTCGACCGACGTCTGGATTGGGATCTGCTCGGCGAGGGCCATGAAGTCCCGTCCGTCGCGGCGGCTGAGGTTGGCCACCGAGCGCATCTGGCGCTCCTCCCAGAGCAGGTGATACGAAAAAGCCGGGATATCGCTCATGTGGATGCCGCCGCTGATCACCGTGCCGCCCGGAGCGGTTGCGCGCAGCGCCTCGACCATCAGCGCGCCGACGGGCGCAAAGATCAGCGCGGCGTCGAGCGCATGCGGTGGCTGCTCGTCTGAGCCGCCGGCCCACACGGCGCCCAGCTCACGCGCGAAGGCCTGGGTCTGGACGTCGCCGGCGCGTGTGAACGCGTACACCTGTCGACCCTGGTGGGCCGCTACCTGCGTAAGGATGTGGGCCGCGGCGCCGAAGCCGTAGATCCCGAGGTGCTCGGCGGCGTCGCCGGCCAGGCGATAGGTGCGGTAGCCGATCAATCCGGCGCACAGCAGGGGCGCGGCGTGCGCGTCGTCGTAGGCGGCGGGCAGGCGCAGGCAGTAGCGCTCGTCGGCGACGGCGAACTCGGCGTAGCCTCCGTCCAGCGTGTAGCCAGTGAACAGGGCTGCCGGGCACAGGTTCTCCTGCCCGCGTCGGCACTCGCGACACGTCTGGTCCGTCCAACCCAGCCATGGCACGCCCACGCGTTCGCCCGGCTCCAGGTCCACTGCCTCGGGTCCGCGCGAGACGACCGTGGCCACGATTTCGTGGCCCAGGATCAGCGGCAGCTTGGGTCGCTCGAGCTCCGCGTCGAGGATGTGCAGGTCCGTCCGACACACACCGCAGGCCCGCACGCGCAGGAGCACCTGGCGTCCGACGGGGCGGGGGATCTCGACGTCGACACTCGCCAGTGGCGTCCGCTGCTGGCGTACAAGCATGGCGCGCATGAGAGCTCCAGGCTCGTCACGGCCGCTCGGGCCAGCGGTCGAGCAGGACGTCGCGCGAGAACGTGATGGCGGCGACGACGAACACGACTAGGACCATCGAGATGAACGCCCCCACACAGACGGCGACCAGCTGGCCGTCGCGCAGACGTGGCAGGACGAACGCGACGTACATCGTGGCGAACGCTGCCAGAAAGACCCACGGAACCAGGATTGCCGCGACCTTTCGGCCGGCGGGCGTGCGGTCCACGCCGGGCCGGGTCATACGACGACTTCCACGCCCTCGTGGACCTGGGCGCGGCCGGGGTACGCGCCCAGCTTGCGCTTCGAGCTGGCCGGGATCAGCGCGTTGCCGATGACGAGGTAATCCATGTCGGTGTGCGCGAACGAGTTGAACGCTTCGTCCGGCGTGCACACGATCGGCTCGCCGGCCACGTTGAACGACGTGTTGACCAGCACCGGCACGCCGGTCAGCTTCCCGAACGCCTCGATCAGCGCGTAGTAGCGCGGGTTCTGGGAGCGGCTGACGGTTTGTACGCGGGCCGTGCCGTCGAGGTGCGTGATGGCCGGCAACAGGTGCTGCTTCTCGGGCTTCACCCGCGCCGTGAGCAACATGAACGGACTCTCCAGCTCGGCTTCGGGCGCCCCGAAGTCGAAATACGTCGGGGCTGCCTCGACCAGCGTCGACGGCGCGAACGGCCGGAAGGCCTCGCGGTGCTTGATCTTCGCGTTCAGGATGTCCTTCATGCCGGGCTCGGTCGGATTGGCCAGGATGCTGCGCGCACCCAGCGCGCGCGGCCCGAACTCCATGCGGCCCTGAAACCAGCCAATGACGTCGTTGTCGGCCAGCAACCGCGCCACGGTCGGCGCCACTGCCGCA
>JAFAWJ010000341.1 GCA_019242065.1 Chloroflexota bacterium | reverse complement strand
GAAAACACCGGCTACCTGCCGCCGAGCTTCTGGATCAACCTGTGGCGCCTGTGGCCCGTCGTGCTGGTGCTGATCGGCGTCGAGCTGCTGTTGGCGCACCGCGTGCCGTGGGTGGTGCTCGCGGGCTTTGCGGCGGTGGTGCTGGTCGGCGGCGCGGTGTGGGTGGACCGCGGCACGTCCAGCGTTACCGGGAGCGGTGGCGTCGCGACTACGACCGCGACCAGCCTGGACGGCGCCACGCAGTCGGCGGTCACGGTGCGCTTCGGCGCCGGCGGATTGAACCTGGGGCCGATCTTGCAGCCGCAGCCGGACCAGCTGGCCAGCATGACGTTTCAGGGGCCGCGGCAACTTGCACCCGAATCGCAGTACACGGTTTCCAGCGGCGGGGTTGGACAGCTGGAGTATCAGAGCAACGGTCCGCGCGGCGCGCCGGCGTTTGTGCCGTTCGTCGGGGGGCGCTCGGATGCCGCGCAGATGGATCTCACCCTGGCGCCGAACGTGCCAATCACGTCGCTGACCGTGCAGACGGGTGCGGCCGACGCGCGCCTCGACCTCTCGTCGCTACGCGTCATCAATCTTGACCTGTCGATCGGCGCGGCGACGACGTGGGTGCGCTTTCCCGAGGCGGCCGGGACGACCACCGCGCACATCAGCGGCGGCGCCTCGACGCTGAGCCTGGAGGTGCCGCAAGGCGTGGCCGCGCAGATCCAGCTGCGGGGCGGGCTGAGCACGGTGAACGTGGATCAAAGTCGCTTCCCGCAGGTGAGCGACAACATGTATCGCTCAGCTGACTACGCGACGGCAACGAACAAGGTGGATCTGACCATCGAGACGGGCGTCACGACGATTCAGATCAGTTGACAATTCAGAAGTCAGAACTCAGCTGAATTCTGATTTCTGACTTCTTTCTCGCGTACTTTGTCCTGCATCTTCTGCACGTAGATGTCCATCGCCCACGCGCCGCCGCCGCTGAGCATGAAGTGGATGCCCACCAGCGCGAGCAGGATCGGCAGCACGCCGATGCCGAAGTTGGCCATCATCCAGCCTTGCAGACACGCCAGGAGCAGCCCGCAGATGCGGCTCATGAAGCCCGTCAGCAAGAACACGCCCAGCGTGAACTCGATCGCCGCGATCGGCAGCACCGCGGACATGGGCATGCCCTGCTCGGCCACCGCCTGGAACGGCGCCGCCAGGCTGCGGACCGCAATGCCGATCAGCCACAGGGCCGTGATGAGGCGCAGCGCCCCCGTGATGCGACTGCGAGCGTACGGCGATTTTCTCACAGCGCGCCAGTGAAGTGGATGCGGGTGTACTGCGACTGTGTCATGGCTCGCCAGTGAAGTGAATGCGGGTGTACTGCGACTGTGTCATGGCTCGCCCGTGAAGTGGACCCGTGGTGTGAGGTCCACGGGGAACTGATCCACTCGCTCTGGCCCCAGCCGCACCAGCTCCTCGCGCGCCGACGCGGCATCGCGCCGCAGGCGGGCAACATCCACCCCGTGGCAGCTCGCCGGAAACGCCGACAAGAGCCGAATGCCATGGTCAAGCTTGACCGCCGCCCCGTGAAAGTTGCGGTTTGTGAACAGATGGTGCATGCCAACGCCAATCTGCAGGATGCCCTCGTACAGGTGGCGGATCTCCCCCGGCGTCGCGCGCCACAAGAGCTCCAGCGTCTCGTGCTGCTCGAAGAACTCGCCGGCGTTGAACTCCTCGATCGCCTGCATCAGCTGCGGCGGCGCCGGCTGTGCGCACAGCCCATCGAGGTCCGCCGCCGACAGGCGCGCAAGAGCGCTCGCCAATTTCGGATGCGTCGAGCGCGGATCACTGGTCGCTGGCACCGTTTGTCACAGGGTTATACTTGGCCCAGAGAGACTTACGGAGGGAATCGGACGATGACGTTCGCGTCCGTTCAGGATTTGCTTCAAGGCACTCGCCAGGCCTTCGAGGTCAATGGTGGCGTCCGCGTCAAGGATGCGGCGGCGCTACGTGGCGAGACAATCGACCAACTGGTGCATACCGCGGTGTTCGGCGAGGCCGATGTCCGCGAGGCCGCGCGCTGGCTGATCTGGGAGATCGGTTGGGAAGTCGGCGTCAGAAGCGCGAGCATTGATTCGCTCTACCAGGCACGTTCGCAAGACGCCTACGCCAACAGCACCGTCGCCGCGATCAACGTGCGGGCCATGGCGTATGACTTTGCGCGCGCGATTGTCGCCTCGGCGAAGCGTCGCAACGTCGGCTCGTTCATCTTCGAGCTGGCGCGCAGCGAGATGGGCTACACCGACCAGACCTGCGCTGAGTTCGCCACCGTGATGATGGCCGCGGCTATCAAAGAGGGTCACACCGGACCCATCTTCATCCAGGGCGACCACTATCAGGCGGACGCCAAGAAGTACGCCACTGATCCTGAGTCGGTGATCGACGGCTTGAAGAAGCTCATCCGCGAGGCAATCGCCGCCGGCTACGGCAACATCGACATCGACACCTCGACCCTCGTGGATCTGTCGTTCCCGACCCTGGCCGAGCAGCAGCGCCACAACTTCGAGCGCTGCGCCGAGCTGGCCGCGCTCATCCGCCAGCTCGAGCCCGCCGGGGTGACGATCTCGATTGGCGGTGAGATCGGCGAGGTTGGCAAGAAGAACAGTACGGTCGAAGAGCTCGAAGCCTACGTGTCCGGCTTCAACGCGGCGTTTGGATCGCGCGTCGGGAACAAGAAGGGTCTGTCGAAGGTCAGCGTCAATACGGGCTCGTCGCACGGTGGCGTGGTGTTGCCGGATGGGACGCTGCTCAAAGTCGCGATCGACTTCGATACGCTGCGCGAGATGTCCGCGGCGGCGCGCGGGCACGGCATGGGTGGCGCGGTGCAGCATGGCGCCAGCACGCTGCCGGCGGAGTACTTCTCCAAGTTCCCCGAGGTCGGCACGGTGGAGGTTCACCTGGCGACCGAGTTCCAGAACATCATCCTGGATCACGGCGCGTTTCCTGCCGAGCTGAAGGCCGAGGCGTATCAGTACTGCAAGGACAAGCTCTCCGACGAGTGGGCCAAGGGCGACACGGAGGAGCAGTTCATCTACAAGACGCGCAAGAAGATCTGGGGGCCGTTCAAGCAGCAGGTGTGGACGCTGCCCTCGGAGACGCGGGCTGCGATTCGGGCGCAGCTCGAAGAGAAGCTAGATTTTCTCTACCAGCAGCTCGGCGTGGTCGACACGCAGGCGTTGATTGCGAAATACGTGGCCGACACCCCCAAAATCAGCAAGCCCCAACCCGAAGCCCTCAAAGCTGTAGCCGCCTAGCCGCGCTCGCAGACTGGCCACGATCCAATCCAATGTGTGGCCAGTCGCGACCCGAAAGAGAGAGAGAGAAGGCCGATCTAGCTCACGGCGATGCGCACGCTGTCGTAGCCCGTGGCGCCGGACGGGAACGGATCCGCCGCCTGGCGGACCTGCAGCTTGCCTGTCCCGTCCGTGGCCCGCACGCGGATATCCCGCACCGAGTTATCGACGGTAATATCCGCGCGCCAGAGCTGCCAGGTATTGGTCCCCAGCCCGGGCTTGACTTCAGCCGGCTGCCACGTCTTCTCCTCGTCCGTGGACACCTCCACCGACTGAATCCCGCGATTGCCCGCAAAGGCCACGCCCCCCACGGAGAGAGCCCCAGCGGACAGCGCGTCACGCTCACGCGGCACGTCGATTCGTGACTCCGTCTGATACGGCGCCGCATCGTCCCAACCCTGGTTCTGCCAGAAGCCCTTGAAGTCATTCGCAACGATGGAGATCCCGGTCAGCCACTTGACGTTCTTCATCCCATAGATCCCAGGGATCAGCAACCGCGCCGGATAGCCATGCTCCTTCTTGAGCGGCTGGCCGTTCATTTCCCAGGCCAGCAAAGCCCCCGGGTCCAGGGCATTGCCCAGCATCACCGAGTCCTTGTAGCCATCCGCCGCCGAAAACACGGCTTTATAGCCGTCGGTGTGCACCCCGGCCTGCTCGAGCAGCCACTTGAGCGAGACGCCGCGCCAGGCCGCGTTGCCCCACAGGTCGCCACCGATCTCGTTGCTGATGCACATCAGCGTGTAGTACCCGTCACTGGGCGGGAGCGCCGTCAACTGGTCATAGTTGAGCGTCATCGGGTTGTCGACCAGCCCGTCGATTGTCAGCTTCCAACCGCCCACGTCCACCGACGGATCGATGAAGTTCTTGGACACCGTGTAGAAGGTGCTCACGTCAGTAATCTCGGGTGAGATGCCCTTGAGATCGAACGGCGGCGCGTTGGGCGGGGAGGTCGTCGGCGGTGCATCGGCCGCAACGGGCGACGCAACAGGTGCGGTCGAGGTCGCGGTCGCCGCTCCGCCGCCGCGACCCATGAGGCGCCAGATGCTGCCCGCGCCCACGATGGCCACCATCGCAACGGCCGCGTTGCGCAGAAACACCCGCCGGCTGGTGTCCGGCAGCGCCGGCATGGCGCGATGCGCCAGGAGCGCGTACGTGTGCCACAGCGCCAGGCCGTACACGCCGAAGACCAGCAGCAGCGTCAGCCCGTGCCACACGGACCCGGCCTCGAGCTGCTGGCCGAAGATCCCCGCCCCGAGCACGGTGTAGACGACGACGCCAAAGACCGCCCACAGGCCGACGACCATCTTGGCGGCGCGCTGCCAACTGGGCGCGCCGGCGTACCAGCGTCCGAGCCCGCCGCCGATGATCAGCATGGCAATCGCCACGGCCAGGTAAAAGAGCTCTTTAGCCGCGTGCTGAAGCGAATCGAGTACCGCCGAAAAGACCGCGCCCGGCAAATTGACCAGGATGCCCTCGGCGACGACCTCCGGCAGCGACTCGACACCACTCAGCAGGCGCAGAATGGCGATCGCCAGCAACATGACCGCCGCGGCGATGACGCCCGCCGTGAACCCGATGCGGCGGGCGTTGTAGTCCGGTAAGCGCGGCGCCTCGACAGGTGCCGCTTCGAGGATGTCAGTCATAGTGCAACATGGTCCGCCCGTTACGGTTCGACACCATTGTTATCCCAAAAACCGCGTTTACGGGTATAACAACTCTAACTACATCCCAGTGCACTCGAGACACCGAGTTGCACGTGCTGTTGAAGCGTCCCAGGGAGGGACACAGATCTGCTAACAACGAGCGAGAAGCCCGCGACGCCAACGCGTACACCTGGGCCTTCCACGTCCTCGAAGGCCAAGCTACTCGCGGCCAATGGGGCCGCTGATTCACCGACGACCGAACCCCTCACCGTCACTCCCCAAGATTCGCCAATGACCTCCTCGAACGGAGTGTTGACGGTCCCTCAGGTACCGCGGTCCGTATCGAAAGCTGGCCGCGTCAGGGTACCGCCAGGCTTCCGAGAGCTGATGCTGGCCCCTGAAGTCAATCGGGCCATTGCCGAGATGGGCTACCAGCGCCCGACCGAAATTCAATCTCGGGTCATCCCGCTGCTCCTGGACGGCCGCGACGTCATCGGCCAGGCCCAGACCGGCACTGGCAAGACGGCCGCCTTTGGCATCCCGCTGATCGAAGGCATCGACGAGAACCTACCCCACACGCAAGCCATCGTCCTCGCTCCAACGCGCGAACTGGCGATGCAGATCGGCGAAGAGGTTCGCAAGATCGGCAAGTACATTCCGGGTATCTGTGTCGCGACGATCTACGGCGGGGCCGGCTACGGCCGTCAGTTCGAAGACCTGAAGGCCGGGGCGCAGGTGATCGTCGGCACACCCGGGCGTGTGCTGGATCATCTCAGTCGCGGCACGCTCAAGCTCAACAATGTCGACTACCTGGTCCTCGACGAGGCCGATCGCATGCTCGACATGGGTTTTCTCCCCGACGTCGAGCGCATCCTCCGCCGCACGCCCCGCGAGCGGCAGACTGCGTTGTTCTCCGCCACGGTGCCGACGGTGATCCGCGTGCTGTCGCGGCGGTACATGTTCGAGCCGGCGACGGTGCACGTCCAGCCGGAGTCGATCACCGTCGAGGAAGTCGAGCAGGTCTACTACGAGGTCGCCGAACGCGACAAGGTCGAGGGCCTGCTGTCACTCATCGCCCAGGACCCGCCCGAG
>JAFAWJ010000099.1 GCA_019242065.1 Chloroflexota bacterium | reverse complement strand
CGCATCGCATCAGTCACCGAATGGCGCTCCGAAGCACCGCCGGTGAATACGCGGGAGTGTGGATCCTTGGAGTAGAACCGAGACTCCTCGATCATGCGTTCAATCGCCGCAGCATCGGTTTCTAGCCCGAAATGCGGGGCCACGCGCAGCCACACCGCGGCGGGTAGATCGGCGTAGTCGATCAAGAGCCGCCGACGTGGATCGGTCGCCGCAGCGTCCAGCATCGCACCCAGGACGCGGGCAACGAACTCGACGCGCGACATCGCCGGCACCGCGGCCGGATCAAGACCGAAAAGCCGTGCCGCCCCGTGCGGCCTGCCCTGGAGCCCGAGCCAGCCTGGCGGCTCGGCGATAAGCGAGGCCAAGACGCGCATCGGGTCGCGTTGGACCCAGACCCACGGCACTTCGGGAAAGGCGGCGGCCAGGATTTCTCGGCGGCGGATGTTCCAGCTCGTGCACTTGAGCACTAGGTGCCGTTCCTCACTGTGTCGGCATCGGCCGAGCGCGCGCACCAGCAGCCGCACAAGGCGGACCAGCTCCGCCTCGTCAATCAGATCGGAACCGAGCCGAAGGAGCGCGTTGAGCGGTGCCGGCTCGGCGAGAACGACGACTCCGGGCACCGCGCGCAGCAGGCGGGAAACCAGCGTAGAGCCACACCGCGAGAGATGAAAGACCATGCCCGCCGGCTCAAGCGACGGCTCGCTATCGAGAGCGACCAGCGCCTCGAGCCCGGTCCTGACGAGAGGCCTGGCATGCGGGCCGGATAGCCAGCGGGCAACGGTCTCGTCAAAAAACGGGTCGACGAAACGTTGCGCCGTGAGGTCGGCCCAGTCGAGAACTGGGACTGGCCCGGAAAAGTCGAACCTGATCGGTGTCCAGCGGGCGAGGTCAGCGAGTTCCATCAGCGCAGCCGGTCGTCTACGTCTGTCGGCGAGCAGCGGACGAGGAAGCCGCTCACGATCAGGATTCGGGCTAGCTCCGTCTGCTGCGCCGCACGCAGGCCTGGCAGGTCGCCAACCCGAAATGGCTCGGTACTGCCGGACACGAATAGCATCGCGGCTTTGTGGTCAGAGCTCGCCGGTATCGACACTTGGGCAAACTGCAACGTAACCCCGCCGTTGCCCGCCGTCACCCGGGAGTAGAGGGGTTGGTATTTCCTCACCACTGTCTGTCCGTCGATGGCGAGGGCGTCCGAGACCGGCCCGACCGGCGGGCATTGGCCGCGGCGGACCAAGATATCCGCCAGTGCGCCAAGCCCCTCCGGGATAGCGCGCGGATCCTGCACGGCCCTGGCGACGTCACGCAGCAGCACACCCAGGGTCGCCCGCGCATCCGCGTCATCTAGATGCCGTGGCGGCAGACGGGCGTTCAGACGATCGTCGGAGAAACTCAATGAGTTGAGCGCCGCGACGGCAAACGTGAGCGCGGTCGGCGCGTGGATGCCGACGGTCAGGTGGACGGACGACTCGGAGGTTGCTTCGGCTGCATGAACCAGCCCGCGCGGCAAGTACAGCACGTCGCCAACCTCCAGGCGTAGGTCGGTCGTTGACGAAAGGCTTTCGGCGGCAATCCACTTCTCCTCACGCCGAAGCCGGTGGGGCGGCACGTCGGCGCCTTCGTATAAATGCCAGACCTTGGATCCCTGAATTTGCAGGATCAACACGTCGTGCCCGTCGTAGTGGGTGACGAAGCCCTGCGACTCGGGTGGCGTGACATAGGCATTGACTTTTGTCGCGAAGTTCAGCTCGACCTCGATGGCGTGCGCCAGCGAGGCGATCGCGCGCACGTACTGCTCGACGTCATCAAAGACGATCGTGTAGCCGTTGGCGAAATCGTCTCGGACGCAGGCCAAATCGAGACTGCCATCAGCGAGGTGGTAGTTGCCGCGGCTCTTTTTGTCGTGCTCTCTGATCAGGCGCACCCTGGAGGGCTCGGATCGAAACAATTCCAGGAGATCGTCGACCGCCGTCGGCCCGTGCAGCAGGTTATCGAAGTAGCCGACGCAGTGTCGGTCGACGTGGTAGTGGGTTTTCGCCCAAGTGTCGTCGAGAAAGCTTTGCACCGACAGAGG
>JAFAWJ010001132.1 GCA_019242065.1 Chloroflexota bacterium | reverse complement strand
CTGGTCACTGCGTCAAATACCAACGAAGGCTCTGATCCGGACGAGTAGCCTGGCCACAGGCCGCAGCGAGCGGGTGATGGTGCAAGACCCGCGTCGATGGGCCAGTCGAAAACCCCCGGTGAGCCTGACGGCGAACGGTCGAGTGCCGACCCAGTAGTCGATCACGGCGGCGCCCCGTTATCGGCGCGCAAGAGTGCGAGCGACGAGCTTTTTACTGGTCGGTCGCGAACTTGGGTGGAACCGCGAGAGACCTCCTCGTCCCAAGACGACGGAGGTCGTTCTGTATTCGCGCTGCTCGCCAAAAAGCGAATCGCCAACAGCACTGGCTAGCAGCTACGGAGGTTCCGCCCCATGAGTCACCTCGGCAGTAATGTCTCCGACTCGGAACTCGACGTCATGCGCCACTCCGCGGCGCATATCCTGGCCAAGGCCGTCCAGCACCTGTACCCGGGGAGCAAACTCGGCATCGGCCCGGTCATCGAAAACGGCTTCTATTACGACATCGACATCCCCGCACGCCTCAGCGAAGACGACCTGCCGCGCATCGAGGCCGAGATGCGCAACATCGCCGCCGCCGCCGAGCCGTTCACCCGCGAAGTCTGGGATAAGGCGCACGCCCTCGAGCACTATTCGTCCCTCGACGCCGACAATCCCTACAAGCGCGAGATCATCGAAGGCCTGGCCGACAACGAACCGATCAGCTTCTACTGGACCGGGCCGGACTGGGTCGACCTGTGCCGCGGACCGCACGTCGTCGACTCGTCTCAGCTCAAAGCCTTCAAGCTGACCAACGTCGCGGGCGCCTACTGGCGCGGCGACGAGCATCGCCCCATGCTCCAGCGCATCTACGGCACCGCCTGGCAGACCCAGGACCAGCTCGACCACTACCTCGAAATGCTGGAAGACGCCAAACGGCGCGACCACCGACGCATCGGCAAAGAGCTGGGGCTGTTCATGTTTTCGGATCTGGTTGGGCCGGGTTTGCCTCTATGGCTGCCCAAAGGCGCCACGATTCGTCGTGAGCTGGAACGCTGGGTGACCGACCTGGAGCTCGAGCGCGGCTACCAGCACGTCGTCACTCCGGATGTGGCCAAAGTCGACCTGTACAAAGTCTCCGGCCACTGGGCGCACTACCAGGACTCCATGTTCCCGGTCATGCATGCGGGCGACGAGGAGCTCGTCCTGCGGCCGATGAACTGTCCCCACCACATTCAGATCTATCAGTACGAGCAGCGCAGCTATCGCGAGCTACCGATGCGCATCGCCGAGTTCGGCACGATGTGGCGCTACGAAAAATCCGGCGAGCTCAGCGGACTCAGCCGCGTGCGACGCATGGACCTCAACGACGCGCACATCTTTTGCACGCCGGATCAGATCCAGGACGAGATCGTGGGCGTGGTGGAGCTCATCGAAGACGTGTATCGGGTGCTCGGTATTACCGACCACTGGTACCGGCTGTCACTGGGAGACCCCAACGACAAGGTGAAATTCGTCGACAACCCCGAGATGTGGGAGCGCGGCGAACGCTACCTGAAGGAAGCCATGGCCCGCCTGGGGCTGGACTACGTCGAAGCTCCAGGTGAAGCCGCGTTTTATGGACCGAAGATCGACATCCAGTTGCGCGATCCGCTCGGACACAGCGAGACCATTTCGACCATTCAGGTCGATTTCCACCTCCCCAATCAGTTCCAGCTCGAGTACGTCGGGGACGACGGCCAGTTCCACCGACCGGTCATGATCCATCGTGGCGTGATCGGCACGCTGGTGCGCATGATCGCCTACCTGATCGAAAAATATGGTGGGGCGTTTCCGCTGTGGCTGGCGCCGGTGCAGGCGGTGGTGATTCCGATCGCCGACCGGCACACGGAGTACGCCACGTCCGTCGCGAGTGCTCTGCGCAAAGCCAGCTTCCGCGTGGAGGTGGACTCGCGCCGCGAGAAGATGCAGGCCAAAATCCGCGACGCGCAGGCGCAGCAGGTGCCGTACATGCTGGTGGTTGGCGACCGCGACCAGCAGGCGGGCACCGTGAGCGTCCGCGAGCGCCGCGAAGGCGACCTCGGCGCCAGACCGCTTTCGACATTTGTCGAAGAGTTACAGCAACGCCGCAACGAACGTAATTAAACGTATGGAAGGAAGCTAAGTCAAACTCCCTCGACAAGCGGATTGGACAGTGCGCAGGTGAACTCCACATCCGACAGGCTCGTCGGGAAGTACACCGTCCCCGAAATTTTGACCGGGTCGCCGAAGCCGGCGATCTCGCCGTCCGCGCGGTGCACCTTCAGATCACTGTCGCTGAAGACGTACTCACCAGGAATCTGGTCCATCGTGTTCGGACCCGTGCCAAAATCAAAGTTCACCCCGACCGGCGTGCCGTCGAACTTCTTGCTCTGGAACAGCCGCACGACCACGATCTCCTCGTCGACCGAGCCGGACCTGGATTTGAAGACCTCGATCTGGTCGGGCAAGCGCAGGTAGCCTTCGACAGCAACCCGATGCCCATCGTTCGCCTTGTCGCAGACAGAAGCAAAATCGACCGCCTGGCCTTGCGTCGGCGGTCCTTCGCTGCACGCCACCAGAACCACCGCAGCCAGGCTCAGTCCGAAAATGCCAAATGTACGCAGTTGCATGGTCGGCCCACTCTAGCCACCGGCCGCCGGATGTCTATCGGAAGAATTACGCATTTGGTCCCACGACACGTGCCGTGCGCGACTCAAGAGCCACATGGCTGAAACACTGCTCCGCCGAAAAGATCTCAACCGCGCCGTGCTGGCGCGTCAGATGCTGCTCCAGCGTCAGCCCACCACTCCCACCCAGGCGGTGCAACACCTGCTCGCACTCCAGGGCCAACTGCCGCGGGCGCCGTTTGTCGGCCTCTGGGCGCGCATCACCAACTTCGAGCCTGAAAGCCTCAGAAGTGCCATCCGTGCGCGCCAGGTCGTCCGCGCCACCATGCTGCGTGCCACGCTGCACCTGATGCTGGCCGAGGACCTTCTCGCCTTTCGCGGCACCTTGCGCACTGAGACCGACATCACCTTCCCCGGTGGCAAGCGCTGGTCACCGGCCGAGCTCGAACCTTCGCTCAGCCTGGCACGCCAGCACTTCCGCGAGCCTGCCTCGTTCGAGAGCTTGCGCGAACGCATCGAAGCCGCCGGACTGGACGAGGTCCGCGCCCGCGCCTACGCCGCACGCGTGCTCCTGCCCCTGGTTCAGGTCAATGCGGACGCCGCGTATGGCTTCGATGCCGGCGGCGAGTTCGTCCTGGCCGATACCTGGCTGGGCGCCAACGTAAAGGAGGATCCCCATCCCGAGGACCTCGTCCGCCGTTATCTCGCCGCGTGGGGTCCTGCCACCCCCGCCGACTTCGCGGCCTGGTCCGGCTTGAAAGGCGTCGCCCGCTGGTTCGAGG
>JAFAWJ010001092.1 GCA_019242065.1 Chloroflexota bacterium | reverse complement strand
CCACACTACGCGCCCAGCGCGGACCTGGCACTCCCGATCAAGAGCGGCGACCTGGTCTTGACGGATGTGTGGGCCCGCGAGGCCGAGCGTCCCGACGGCGGCGTGGGCGCCTACGCCGATATCACGTGGATGGCCTCCGCGGCCGATCCCGTGCCCGGCGACCACCTGCGCATCTGGGAGACGGTGCGCGCAGCGCGCGATGCCGCGGTCGAGTTGATCGAAAACCGCCTGGCCGATGGCGAGCCGGTGCAGGGCGGCGAAGTCGACCGCGCGGCGCGGGCGGTGATCGAGAAAGCCGGCTACGGCAAAGCCTTTACTCACCGGACGGGCCACTCGATAGGCTGGGAGGGCGCGCACGGCGATGGGGTCAACATCGATGACTTTGAGACGCACGACACACGCCTGCTGCGGCCGGGCGCGGCGTTCTCGATCGAGCCGGGGATCTACCTGTCGAGCTTCGGCGTCAGATCAGAGATCAACGTCGTCATCACGCCCGGCAACCAGGTCAAAGTGACGACGCCGCCCCAGCGCGAGCTGGTGCGCCTGGTGTGAAGCGGCGGCTCAGCTCGCGGTCTGGTGGCGTTTAGAGGCGGCCTGTTCGACCTGTAGCAGCAGGTCGGCCAGGTCGAATGGCTTCTGGATGACGCCGTCGGCGCGCCGAGCGTCAGAACCCATCATCAGCATGGCATAGGCGCTGACGACGATCACGGGGATGTCGCGGGTCGGTTTGCTGCTCTTGAGTTCGTGCAGCACATCGAGGCCGGATTTTTCGGGCATTGCCAGGTCGAGCAAGATCACGTCGGGGTCGCTGGCTTCAGCCATTTGCAGGCCCGCCTTGCCGTCGGAGGCCTGGACCACGGCGTACCCCTCGCCTGCCAACAGGTCGGCCATCAACGACCTGATCCAGGGATCATCTTCGACCACCAGGATCGTCTTGTCGGGCCTTGCCGTCGTGCTCATGTGTTGGGGTTCACCTCTCTCGCAGTACGGCGGGTGCGCGGCTGAGCCGCCTTGGCAGCAGTGGTCAACTGCCGCATCCGCGTAGCAGCCACACACTCCTGATGCACGCGGCGTGCCAGCGGGTGCTCCTGGAGCGGCGCTCTCCCGCACGTGTAGCTCACGGGCCTTAATGCGCCATCGGCCCGCCTCAGGGTTCAGGCGGGCCGATGGTCAGGAACAACGCTGCGACGACGGGCGGGGAAGGGGGACCGGTGTGGCTCTCGGTGGGCTGGGAGCCATCACAAACATCGCGTTGCGCGTCCCTAACGAGTGAGTCCAGAAGTCGCGGGCAGGGACCGGTGGGTGGTAAACGAACTGCTGGGCTCGCTCGTATCCAGTTGTAGTCCGTCCGGCTGGTCGGCTCCATCGCCACCAGCGGACGGGTTGTAGTCGAGTGCTGAGGACAGTATCGGTCCCAAGCTATTAAGACGGGACTAAACTGTCCGCAGAGAAACGTTAGCGTTCAATGAGAGTGCAGGCCGACGCCGTGACCCAGCCCCTGGCCATCACGCTGGCCGACGTGCAGCTCGCCGCCCAACGGCTGCAGGGCATCGTCAACCGCACGCCCGTCATGACCTCGCGCACGCTGGACGCGCTGGTCGGCGCTCACGTGATCCTGAAGTGCGAAAACCTGCAACGCGGCGGCGCCTTCAAGTTCCGCGGCGCGTACAACCGACTCGTCACGCTGTCCGAAGGAGAGCGCCGGCGCGGGGTCGTCGCATTCTCGTCGGGCAACCACGCCCAGGGCGTGGCGCTGGCCGCGCGCGAGCTCGGCATCCAGGCCACCGTGGTGATGCCCTCCGACGCGCCCGCGCTGAAGCTCGCCGCCACGCGCGGCTACGGCGCTGAGGTCATCAGCTATGACCGGCTGACCGACGACCGCGAGGCCATCGCGCGCCAGCTGGCCGACGAGCGCGGCCTGACGCTCGTCCCGCCGTACGATCACCCGCTCATCATGGCCGGTCAGGGCACCGCGGCCCTGGAGCTGATCCAGGAGGTCA
>JAFAWJ010000988.1 GCA_019242065.1 Chloroflexota bacterium | reverse complement strand
CGCCGAGGAGCGGCGGCCACGGCGCGAGGTACCGTTGTGGCCGTCCTCGCCGAACTGGACCTCCAGCTCGCCCGCCTCGAGCTTGGCCAGCACGCGCTCGATCGTGCTGGGCAGGGCCAGGCTGATGCGGCCCGCGTCGAGCACCTGGCGAAAGATCTGCTGGGCGGTCTGACCGGCACCTTCGCGATCGAGGCCGAGGAACGTGCGGGCGTAGGGCTCGGCGACCTCGACCAGGTTGAAATCGGGCGCCAGGCCGGTCGCCAGTCCGGAAAGGGTGCCGACGGCGCGACCTGAGAAGGCAAACTGGGCCGGAATCCTGAAGGGCTGTTGATAGAACAGGTCCTCGATCTCGTGCGCGACCTCGCGCACGTTCATGTCGCGCGCCTCGCCGAGGGTCATCCCGTGGTACTGGCTCATGATCAGGGTGACGCCGCGTTCGATGGTGTTGAGGTTGGCGCCTTCGCCGATGAAGCCGAGCTGGGCGAGGGCGGTCACCATGTTGTGCGGGTTGTTGACGACGAACCCGAGGAACAGGTCCTTGAGACCTTGCCTGGTCGAGCGGGTGAGGGTGCCGACCATACCGAAATCGACGAAGGCCACGGTGGGCTCGGCGCCGGGTGTCGGACCAGGCTGGACGAAAATATTGCCCGGGTGCGGGTCGGCATGAAAAAAGCCGATCTCGAAGAACTGATAGAAATACGCCTCGACTGTCCGTTTGGCCACCGTCATCCGGCTGACGCCGGCCGCCTCGAGCTTCGGGTAGTCGTTGACTTTGATGCCGTCCACCCAGTCGAGCACGAGGACGCGCCGCGAGACGTAGCCGTCGATGACCGACGGAATGCGAATGTAGGGCTTGTCTTTGAAGATCTCGGCGAACCGCCGCGCATTGGCCGCTTCGCGGACGTAGTCGATCTCCTCGAAGATCGTGCGCCGGAACTCGCGATAAAAGGCACGCAGGTCGAGGAACTCAGAGGTATCGACGAACAGCGAGATGACCCAGATCACGAAGCGAATCGTGCTCAGGTCCATGTTGACCAGCTCGTCGATGTTTGGACGCTGGACCTTGACCGCGACGACCTGGCCCGTGCCCGCGAGCTCGGCCTTGTGGACCTGACCCAGCGAGGCGGCCGCGGTGGCGGTCGGCTCGAGTGACGTGAACAGCTCGGTCACGGGGCGGTGCAGTTCGGATTCGATGACCGACACGACGTGGCTGAAGGGCGCGGGTGGAACTTCGTCCTGGAGCGAGCTCAAGACGTCGAGCGCCTGCTGGGGCAACAGGTCGGCGCGCGAGCTGAGGAACTGTCCCAGCTTGATCATCAGCACGCCCAGGTCGACCGCGGCCTTCCGAAAGGCCACCAGGACGTCGATCAGCCGCTCGATGTTGGGCTGGGCCTCGAGGTCGCCTCGCGCGCGCGCCCGCAGCACGCGACGCCGTTCACGATAGATGACCCAGATCGTCCACAGCAGCAAGCGCGACACCCGAAAGAATCGGACGATCTGGGTGAAGCGATTCAGCCGTTTTTGGGGTGTTCGAGAAGTGGGCATAAAAGTTGCGTAACGATTGCCCCCAATTCTGGGGCCAAACGACGGAAAGTACGTTAAATAGGGCTGATGCGCCGCAGGTTACTGACCGTCGTTCTGAGCGTGTTTGTCATGGGAGGCTTTGTCGTCGGCGGCTTCGGTATACATAATTTGACGACTCTGGCGCGGCCATTACGCGCACAGCCGCACGCCGCTGTCGTGAGTCCAGTCGAGAGCGCCACGCCCGCTGCCACCGCTGAGCTGGCGCCGCATCCGCCATTGCGCGACTTCGATCAGAACCCTCCGCCCTTCGAACCGGCGGCTCCAGACGGAGTGCCGACATCCGTTCCAGCGCCGACGCCGGCACCGGACGTGTCCCCGGCACACACCGGCCGTCTCACCATTTTGTTGATGGGTATCGATCAGCGGCCGGACGAGGCAGCGGCAGGCGACGATCCCGGTCGCACAGACTCGATGGTCCTGGTGTCGATTGATTTCGACGACCACCTGGTGTCCATGGTATCCATTCCGCGCGACGGATTCGTCGTCATTCCCGGGCATGGCAACGAGCGCGTGAATGCCGCGTATACCTTTGGCGAGCTGGATCAACCCGGCGCGGGACCCGCCCTCGCCGAAAAGACCGTCGACCAGCTCTTCGGTATTACCGTGGATCGGTACGCGCTGGTCGACATCCACTCGATGCAACAGATTATCGACGACCTGGGTGGAGTGTGGATTGACAATCCACAGCGGTTGGTGGACACCGCCTATCCGACCGACGACTATCGCACAATCACCATTGACATTCCGGCGGGTCACCAGCTGATGGACGGCGTGACCGCGGTGGAGTATGCGCGCACGCGTCACCCGGATTCGGACTATGGCCGCCAGGATCGGCAGCAACAGGTGCTCCTGGCGATTCGCAACCGCGCCCTCCAGTTGGACGTGCTGCCGCGGTTGCCCCAGTTGCTGCCGGAGGTTCGCGACCTGGTGCATACCGACATCAGCGTGGTCGAAGCCGTCCAGCTGGCGAACTTCGGGCGCAGCCTCGATACGTCGCAGATCGTGCGCATGCAGCCGGATCCGAACCTGACTCCGAGTTATATTGGGGCGGGCGGGGCGTCGTATATCAACCTGACGCCTGAGTATCGCAACATGGTGCACGCGGTGATGCTCAATCCGCGTGTCGGCTCCGAGCAGGCGGACATCTCCGTGTTCAACGCGGGGGCGCCGGTGGGATCTGGAGGCCGCGCGGCGGACTTGCTGGGCGCCGCGGGGTTGGTGGTGGATCAGGTTGCGACGGCGCCGCACGTGGCGGCAACGCGGATCGAAGCGGGTGAGGGGGCGCGGCAGTCGGCGGAGCTGGTGGCGCATGTGCTGAACCTGCCGGATGATGCACTGACGGTGGCAGGGGACTCTGCCACCGTTCACGTTCTACTCGGTCCTGACCTCCAGCTACCCTCCGGTGGGTGAGTCAGGCTTGTGGGATATCGCCCAGGACGTTACTCAGCGCCCAGTCCATCTGAGTGGACTGGACGTAGGCGTCGTCGCGTGTCTGGCCGGGCGCGGGCGTGGTCGCGGCATCCAGGGAGTCGCCGAGCGTTGTGCCTGCGGCGGCCTGCACGTTGCCGTGATTATCAATTAGCGGACCCCGCCAGATATTCAACGTGCCCGCTTTGATCTGCGCGGCCGCGCCCGTGGCGGCTGCCGCCACGTCGGCGGGCACCATGTTCGCCGGCGGCGTGGCCTCCACCAGACCGTCTTTCATGTGGTAGTAGCGCTGAACCGGCTGCCAGGTGCCGTTCAGAATCGACTTCACGCTGTTGACGTAGTGCGCGCTCCACACGAAGCGGTCCGACTGGACGA
>JAFAWJ010000834.1 GCA_019242065.1 Chloroflexota bacterium | reverse complement strand
CGCCAGCTCCTGGACAGGCCGCCAGCCACCAGCCGTGTAGTACTGGGTGATGTACACGAACGCCACGCTGGTCAGCAGCCCCGTCAGGCCGGCGAGCGCGAACCAGTAGTTGTGGTCGAGCATGATCCACACGACGCCGAAGATGCCAATCGCCGCCACGACCGTCATGGCCCAATAGCCCTGGTCGAGCTTGCGCTGAGGATCGGTGACGTCGCCAATACTCACCGCGAGGATGCCGATCATCGACGCAAAGACGCCGATCGAGCGCACCACCAGCGGGAAAAACACCCAGGCGGTGTTACCCGTGGCGATGTACAGCGAGACGCCGAGGATCATGGCGCCGATGTTTTCGGCGGCGGTGGACTCGAAGAGGTCCGCGCCACGACCGGCGCAGTCGCCGACGTTGTCACCCACCAGGTCCGCGATGACGGCCGCGTTGCGCGGGTCGTCCTCAGGAATACCCGCTTCGACCTTGCCGACCAGGTCGGCGCCGACGTCAGCAGCCTTGGTGTAGATACCGCCGCCGAGCTGGGCGAACAGGGCCACGAACGATGCCCCGAAGCCAAAGCCGACGATGGTGAACGGGACGAGCGCTGGACCGCTCAGCTCTGGCTGGCCAGGCACGACGTTGAAGCCGCCGTACAGCCAGAACATGAGCAGCACGCCCAGCATGCTCATCGAGACGACCAGGAAACCGGACACCGCCCCGCCGCGCAGGGAGACGACGATGGCATCGCGCACACTGCGCTGCGCCGCCGCGGCCGTGCGCAGGTTGGCCTGCACGGCGATGAACATACCGATGAACCCGGCGAGCCCCGAACAGAACGCACCTACCAGGAAGGCGACCGAGGTGTGAATGCCGAGACTCGGATCGTTCGCCAGAAAGCCGATCAGGGCGCCGATGACGACGGCCGCCACGATCGCGAACAACGCGATGGTGCGGTACTGGCGATTGAGGAACGCCATAGCGCCCTCGAAAATCAAAGCAGCCACTTCCTGCATGGCCTTGGTGCCCTTGTCCTGCGAGAGCACGTCTCGCGCGAGCCAGAAGGCAAACAGGATCGCGAAGACCCCCGAGAACAACACGACCGGCCAGAATTCCATTTTGGCTCCTACATTCCCGACGACCACCGCGCACAGGCGACGGTCAAAGTGTCAGGGATGGCCGCCGACCGTGCGGAGCGAGGCTCTGGATTCAAGACCACGCACGGCGACGCTTCACACGCTGCGGGGGGATCTTATCACCTCGGCAGCGACGCACGCGCGCGGGTCCACTCGCACGGGTCCATTGGCTGAAACGCGGTCGCAAGAGCGTGTGGCGCTACGATGTAGACCAATTGCGAGACTCGCACACCAACCCACCCGCGGGAGGCTGAAGATATGACTGGCCCCCAGGCGCCTGAGGGCGCTTTTCGAGGCGTCCGCGCGACGCTGGAAACTGCCGGCGGCGCGCTTACCTATTACCCGCTCGCCAACGTCGTCGAACAGGGGCTGTCGTCGTCGATCGATCGACTGCCCGTCACCATCAAAGTGCTGCTCGAGAGTCTCGTCCGCAATGCCGGCAACGGTGTCGTGCGCGACAGCGAGATCGAGAGTCTGGCCCGCTGGAGCCCGAAGCCCCAGTCCGAGACTGAAGCCGAGTTCCCGTTCTATCCAGCACGGGTGCTCATGCAGGACTTCACCGGCGTGCCGGCGGTGGTCGACCTGGCCGCCATGCGCTCGGCGATCGCCCGGCTCGGCGGCGACCCGAAGCGCATCAACCCGCTGGTGCCGGTGGACCTGGTCATCGATCACTCGGTGCAGGTCGATTACTTCGGCACGTCGGACGCCTTCGCGCTGAACGTCGATCGCGAGTACGAACGCAACATGGAGCGCTATGCCCTGTTGCGCTGGTCGCAGGCCGCCTTCGAGAACTTCCGCGTCGTGCCGCCGGGCCGCGGCATCGTCCACCAGGTCAACCTGGAATACCTGGCCAGCGTCGTTCACCGCCGCGCGGCCGATGGCGAGACGGTGGCCTACCCGGATTCGCTGGTCGGCACGGACTCGCATACGACGATGGTCAACGGCCTGGGTGTGCTGGGCTGGGGCGTCGGCGGCATCGAGGCCGAGGCGGTGCTCCTCGGCCAACCGCTGTATCTGCTGACGCCCGAAGTGGTCGGTCTGCGCTTCCACGGCCAGATGCCCGACGGGGCGACGGCCACCGACCTGGTGCTGACTGTCACGCAACTGCTGCGCAAGCAGGGCGTGGTGGGACGTTTCGTCGAGTTCACGGGGCCTGGCCTGAGTCAACTGGGCCTGGCCGATCGGGCGACGATCTCGAACATGTGCCCCGAGTACGGCGCGACGGCCGCGCTGTTCCCCGTCGACGACGAAACCCTGCGCTATTTGCGCCTGACGGGACGCGACCCGGTGCTGCTGGACATCGTCGAGCGCTATACAAAGGAACAGGGGCTGTTCCGCACCGACAGCACGCCCGAACCGGAGTTCAGCGAGCTGCTCGAGCTGGACCTGGGGACTATTGAGCCCAGCCTGGCCGGCCCGCGTCGGCCGCAGGATCGGGTGACCCTGGGGACGATCAGCCAGAGCATTCGCGGCGCATTCCCGAACCAGTTCAAAGCCGACGCCCATAGCGACACGAGCGGGTCGATCACGCTCGTGGACGCCAACGCGGGGACCGTCCAGGAGCTGCCCGTCGAGACGCCCGAAGCCACGGCAATCGAGGTCCAGCTCGACGGCCAGACGGCCCAGGTGCGCAACGGCTCGGTCGTCATCGCCGCCATTACCAGCTGCACCAATACGTCCAACCCGCTGGTCATGCTCGGGGCTGGACTGGTGGCCAAAAAGGCGGTGGAAAAGGGGCTGACGGTCAATCCGGCGGTCAAAACCAGCTTGGCGCCCGGCTCGCGGGTGGTGACCGATTACCTCAAGCGCGCCGGGTTGATGCCGTACCTCGAGGCGCTCCAGTTTCACGTGGTGGGCTATGGCTGCACGACGTGCATCGGCAACAGTGGTCCCCTGGCCGAACCGGTCGCCGAAGCAATTCAAGACAACGGCCTTGTCGCGGCGGCGGTCCTGAGTGGCAACCGTAACTTCGAGGCGCGTATTCATCCACAGGTGCGCGCCTCCTATCTGGCGTCGCCGCCGCTGGTCGTCGCGTTCGCGCTGGCGGGCACGGTGGACATCGACCTGACGACGCAGCCCGTCGGCACCGATCGGACCGGGACGCCCGTCTACTTGAAAGACATCTGGCCGAAACAGAGCGAAATTCGCGACGTCCTCCAGCAGGCGGTCGGCCCAGACCAGTTCCAGCAGGAGTACGCCGAGGTCTTCGACGGCGACGAGCACTGGCGCGGCCTGCCGCTACCCGCCCAGGGCGACCTGTTCGAGTGGGACCCGGATTCGACGTACGTCCAGGAGCCACCGTACTTCGACGGCCTGACGCGCGAGCCGGCGCCGCTGACCGACATCGAGGACGCCCGCGTGCTGGTCATGCTGGCTGACTCGATCACGACCGACCACATCTCGCCCGCTGGCTCGATCCCGAAGGACGCGCCGGGCGGCCGCTATCTGCTGGAGCATGGCGTCGCGCAGCGCGACTTCAACTCTTACGGCGCACGTCGCGGCAACCACCAGGTGATGATGCGCGGCACGTTCGGCAACGTCCGTCTGCGTAACGAGCTGGTACCGGATAAGGAAGGCGACTGGACGCTGAAGCTGCCGCCAGACTGGGTGCTCAATCCGACGGGCGAGGTCGAGCGTATCTTCGACGCCTCGATGCAGTACCAGAGCGAGAAGGTGCCACTGGTCGGCATCGCTGGCAAAGAGTATGGCAGCGGCTCGTCGCGCGACTGGGCGGCCAAGGGCACGGCGCTGCTGGGCATTCGGGCGGTGATTGCCGAGAGCTACGAGCGCATTCATCGCAGCAACCTGGTGGGCATGGGCGTGCTGCCGCTGCAGTTCATGGACGGGCAGTCGCGGGCGTCGCTGCAGCTCAATGGGCTGGAGACGTTCAGCATTTCAGGGATTACCGCCGGGCTGCGGCCGGGGCAGATCCTGAATGTGCATGGGCGACGGCCGGACGGCAGCGAGTTTGCCTTCGACGTGCGGTGTCGGATCGATACGCCGATTGAGATCGAGTACTACCGTCACGGCGGCATCCTGCCGTACGTGCTGCGGCTGCTGCTCGGTTAGCGCGTGACGGCCCGTTGGTTAGTATTCGGACATGGCTGGCTCGGACCTCGGCTACTACCGATTTCCGTCACTGCATGGCGACGACCTCGTCTTCGCATGTGAGGATGACCTGTGGCGCGTCAGCGCGCGGGGCGGGCTAGCATACCGTCTCACGGCGGGTGTCGGCGAAGCCAGCCGACCGCGGTTTTCGCCCGACGGCTCCCAGATCGCCTTCGTCGGCCGCGAAGAAGGTCCCAGCGAGGTCTACGTCATGCCCGCGGGCGGTGGACCGTCACGCCGCCTGACCTACGACGGCAGTCCTGGCTGCGTCGTCGCCGGCTGGGCCCGAGACGGCCAAACAATCCTGTACTCCACGGCCGCTGGCCAGCCGTTCGCCCGCGAATTCTGGCTGCGCGAGGTCGACGCCAGCGGCCCGCTCCAGCCGTCACGCCAGGTCACCTGGGGCCCGGCCAGCGCCATCGCCTACGCACCTGACGGCGGGGTCGTCCTTGGCCGCAATGCGGTGCGCGATCCCGCCCACTGGAAACGCTACCGGGGCGGCACGGCGGGCACGCTCTGGATCGACGCCACCGGCGACGGCGCGTTCCGCCCGCTGCTCCAGGTCGACGGCAATCTGTCGAGTCCGTGCTGGATTGGCGGTCGAGTGTACTTTCTGTCGGACCACGAAGGCTTCGGCAACGTGTACTCGACGACGCCCGCGGGCGACGACCTGCGGCGACATACCGACCACGAGGACTACTACGCGCGCAACCTGGCCAGCGATGGCGAGCGCCTGGTCTATCACGCGGGTGCCGACGTGTTCGTCCTCGACCCGACGCGCGATGCCTCGAGCCGGCTAGAGATCCACCTGAGCAGCTCCCGGACCCAGCGCAACCGCCGCTTCGTGCCCGCCGCGCGCTTCCTGCACAGCGCCACGCTCAGTCCCGACGGTACCGGCCTGGCCGTCACCTCGCGCGGCAAGGCGTTCACGTTGCACAACTGGGAAGGCGCCGTCTCGCAGCACGGCGAGCCTGACGGGGTGCGGTACCGCCTGCTGACCTGGTTGAACGACCGCAAGCGCCTCATCGCGGCGGCTTCCAACGGCGACAGCGAGCGGGAAGTGCTGACGGTCATGACCGCGGATGGCTCCGCGCCGCCGCGCGCGCTCGAGACGCTGGACGTCGGGCGGGTCGTGGACCTCGAAGTCGCTCCGACTGGCGACCTGGTGGCGCTCGCCAACCACCGCAATGAGCTGCTGATCCTGAACCTGGAGGGCGAGGCGGCCGCCCTGCGACAGCTGGACCGCAGCGAGTTCGGCCGCGTCGAGGGCATGGCGTGGTCATTCGACAGCCGCTGGCTGGCGTACGGCTTCTGCGTCACACCCCAGACCACGGCGATCAAGCTCGCCGAGCTCGAGACGGCTGAGACGACGCAGGTCACCACGCCGACGCTGCGCGATCGGAGTCCCGCGTTCGATCCCGAAGGCAAGTACCTGTATTTCATTGGTCAGCGCGACTACGACCCGGTCTATGACGAGCTGCACTTCGACCTGGGCTTCCCGAAAGGGTCGCGCCCGTTTGCGATCACGCTGCGCAAGGACCTGCCGAACCCGTTCATTCCGCGACCAAAAGCGCCCGAGAGCCAGGAAGTCGCGGCGCTGAAGAAGGCGGAGTCCGAAGAAGGACCGGCCGCACCGCCGCGCATCGAGATCGACCTGGACGGCATTGTCGATCGCGCCGTCGTGTTCCCCGTTCGGGAAGCACGCTACGGACGCGTCGAGGGCATCAAGGGCAAAGTCCTGTTCTCCAGCTACCCGATCGAGGGCTCGCGGTCGCGGCGGCGTGACGACGACGAGCGCCCGCCGCGCGGCACCCTGGAGTCGTACGAGCTCGAGACCCAGAAACAAGAGCGGATCGCGGACGGAGTCGCGGACTTCGCGATCGGACAAGATGGCAAGACGCTCATGTACCGCTCGGGTGACCGGCTGCGTGTGCTCAAGGCCGGTGAAAAGGCGCCCGACCGCAAAGACGACAAGCCAGGTCGCGAAAGCGGCTGGATCGATCTCGGGCGCGTGAAAGTCTCGATCGAGCCGGCCGCCGAATGGAAGCAGATGTTCCAGGAGGCGTGGCGTCTGCAGCGCGAGCAGTTCTGGACTGAGGATCTGTCGGGGATCGACTGGGACGCGGTGCACGGGCTGTACGCGCCACTGGTCGAGCGCATTACGACGCGATCGGAGTTTTCCGATCTGCTCTGGGAGGTCCAGGGAGAGCTGGGGACCTCACACGCCTACGAGATGGGCGGCGAGTATCGCAGCGGGCCCAATTACCGGCAGGGGTTTCTGGGGGTGGACTGGGCGTTCGATTCCGCGTCCGATGCGTATCAGATCACGCGGATCGTGCACGGCGATACCTGGGATGCCGACGGTAGCTCGCCGCTACTCGGACCCGGGGTCAATGTCGTCGAAGGTGACCTGGTGCTGGCGATCAACGGTCAGCCGCTGGGTCGCGACGTCACACCGGCGCAGCGTCTCGTCAATCAGGCGGGCAACGAGGTGCTGCTCACGGTTCGACACGCGGGCGACGCCGAGCCGCGCACGGTGACGGTCAAGGCCCTGTCCGACGAGCGGCCGGCACGCTATCGCGACTGGGTGGACGCCAACCGACGCACGGTCCACGCCGCGACCGGCGGACGCGTCGGGTACATCCATGTGCCTGACATGGGGCCAGACGGCTACGCCGAATTTCACAGGGCGTTCCTGGTCGAGTTCGATCGTGACGCGCTGATCCTGGATGTGCGCGTCAATGGCGGCGGCCATGTCTCGGGTCTGCTGCTCGAGAAGCTGGCCCGCAAACGCGTTGGCTACGACTTCCCGCGCTGGTCGCCGCCAAAGCCATACCCGGACGAGTCGCCGACGGGTCCGATGGTCGCCCTCACCAACGAGCTGGCTGGCTCCGACGGCGACATCTTTTCGCACACGTTCAAGCTGATGAAACTCGGGCCACTGGTCGGCAAACGCACATGGGGCGGCGTCATCGGTATCTGGCCGCGCCACCGACTGGTGGATGGCACCGTCACCACCCAACCCGAGTTCTCGTTCTTCTTCGACGACGTGGGTTGGCGCGTCGAGAACTACGGCACCGACCCGGACATCGAGGTCGACAATGCGCCGCAGGACTACGCTCGCGGCCAGGACCCACAGCTCGAGCGCGCGATTCAGGCGGCGCTCGACGAGCTGGCCAGGCGGCCGCCGCATCGTCCGCGGCCGACCGACCGGCCGTTGCGGGTCGCCCCTCGGTTGGGGCCCAGAGTCGCCCCGAGCGGGCGGCCAGTGACGAGCGCCCCGCAACCCCCTCTGCGCGAGCCGGCGGGCAGCCCGTCTCGTGAGGCGTCCGAGTGACGTGACGGTGTGATCGCCGGTGTTGATCAGGGATCCGTGGCTGCGCGCACTGTCGATTCTTGGGTGTGCGATCGCGGGCTTTTACCTGGCCAGTTTGCTGTGGCAGCTTGTCGAGCAATTCGCCGACATCATCCTGCTCTTCTTTCTGGCATGGCTGGTGGCGTTCGTCCTCGAACCCGTGGTCAGCACGCTGGTGGAGGGGCGCTTGCCGCGCGTGGCGGCTATCGGGCTCACGTACCTCACTTTGCTGGTGCTGTTGTCGCTGGGCGTCATCCTGCTCGTGCCCGCCCTGTCGCTGCAGGTCGTCGACATTGCCCAGAACCTGCCGAATTACGTTGACCAGTCCACCGGGCTGCTGAACGGGATCCAGACCAACGCCAACGAGTTTCTGACCAGCCACGGCAGTCCGGTCCTGGTCGACCTGAAATCCGCGCTCGACCCGCAAGAGCTCAGCCGACGCGCCGACGCGCTGGGGCCGCCCAT
>JAFAWJ010000828.1 GCA_019242065.1 Chloroflexota bacterium | reverse complement strand
ATCAACGGTCGAATCAGCCCGTGGCGGACGAAACTCGGCACCGTGTCGTACCGCGCGGCGATGCGTGCCGCCCAGTGGCGCTCGTAGCCCGCCAGCAGCTCGTCGCCGCCGTCGCCGTTGAGCGCGACCGTCACATGCTCGCGGGTCATCTGCGCGACGTAGTAGGTCGGGATCGCGGACGAGTCGCCGTACGGCTCACCGTAGTGCCGCACCAGGGTAGGCAAGACGTCCAGCGCGCGTGGTTCGACGACCATCTCATGGTGCTCGGTGCCGAAGCGTTGAGCCACCTGTCGCGCGTAGCGCAGCTCGTCGAAATCGCGTTCGCCAAAGCCAATGGAAAAGGTCTTGACGGGCTTCGAGCTCAGCGTCGCCATCTCGGCCACGATGGAGCTCGAGTCCATGCCGCCACTCAGGAAAGCGCCCAGCGGGACGTCCGACATCAGCCGCCGGCGGACCGCGTCGCGCAGGAGCGCGCCAAACTCTTCGACCGCTTCTCGCTCGCCGATATGTCGTTTCTCGCCGAAGCGCACCTGCCAGTACGGCTCGATCGAGATGTGTCCGGCCTGCCAGACCAGCCGATGACCGGGTGGCAGCTTGCGAATGTGGCGGTACGCCGTGGTGGGTGCGGGTACGTAGAGATACGTCAAGTAATCGTCGATCGCGGACGGTTCGACGTCACGCGGCACGGCGGGATGCGCCAGCAGCGCCTGCAGCTCCGAGGCGAAGGCCATACCGCCGGTAGCGGGATCGGCGTAATACACCAGCGGCTTTTTGCCGAGCCGATCGCGGGCCAGCAGCAGCAGATGGCGACGACTGTCCCATACCGCCAGGGCGAACATGCCCCACAGCCGCTCGACGCAGTCCGCGCCAAACTCCTCGTACGCGTGGACGATGACCTCGGTGTCACCCTGGGTGGCGAACTGGTGCCCGCGAGCCTCGAGCTCGGCACGTAGCTCCACGAAGTTGTAGATCTCGCCGTTGTAGACGACGCAGACGCTGTGGTCCTCGTTGAAGATCGGCTGGTCGCCCGTATTCAGGTCGATGATCGCCAGGCGACGCATCGCCAGCCCGACGTCATCGGACCAGAAACTGCCTTCGCCATCCGGACCACGATGGCGCAGCCGGTCCGTCATGCGCTGCAAAACCAGCGGCTCGGTCCGTAGCGACCCGACGACCCCGGTTATTCCGCACATCCGCCGACCTGCGCCAACATTTTTGTCCCGATCTGCGACACGCTGGGGCCAAGTACTTCGATCTTTTCAAATCGATTTGCCTTGAACCAGCCAAAGACCTCGTAATGCGTGTGCCACGATTGAAAGCGCGGTGAGTACCAGTCAAACGTATCCAGGACACGCCACCGCCAGTCAGGTTCGAGGCTGATGAAACCGACGGCGCGGAAGAACCAGCCCAGGCGCGGGAGCGTCCACAGGTAATACAGCGGAACGGCGGCAAAGCTGAGAGCGTGCAGGACTTGTCGCGGAAGGGCGGTCGTGTACTTGCGCCAGAAACGGGAGTTGGCAACGTACACCCTGTTGCCCGCGTCGTAAACGGTGATCGTCAATTGTCCACCCTCTTTGACAACGTGCGACACGCTGCTGAATGCCGCGCCCGGGTCCGGAGTGTGATGGAGCACGCCCAGACTCATCGCCAGGTCGAACGTGCCGTCAGCAAAGGGTGGAGCGAAGATGTCGGCCTGGACGAAATGCACGCCCGGCGCATGGCCGGCATTCTGATACGCGGCGTCTACCGCGTAGCTGTAATCCATGCCGACGTAGGTCGCCCCATACCGCTGCACGATTTCGGCAAAGCGACCCATCCCGCAGCCGGCGTCGAGCACCAGCTTGCCCCGCAACTGGTCCAGGGGAAAGTTGAGACTCGCCTGCAGCCGATCGCGTGTGTCGTGACGTCCCGTCCAGCTGTCCAGTTGCGTTTTCCGGAACCGGTCCCACTCGTAAGAGAAGCTGCTGGTATACGCATCCTGGGAGACAAAGCGCGGAACGCCGCGTAGCACCGGATACGCGTGCCCTTGCTGACACACCAGGCGCCCCGTCTCAATGTCGTCGAGGTCGGACGTTGCGCTCAGAGGCGACCGACACATTGGACAGCGCAGCCACTGCAGGAGCGCGCGTCTCAACTGGACGCGTCCATGCGCGGGTACATTCGCCGTAGGATAGTTGACGGGAACGGACGTGTGCAGCGGCGTACTGGCCCTGGGCTACGAGTAGAATGCGGCGCGTGTCGGAGCTGGCCCTCGCGCAGCGACTCGAGCCGCGACTGGACCGTGCTCCCATCCGCGTGCTCCAGCTGATCACCTCGCTCGAGCGCGGCGGCGCCGAAAACCATCTCCTGGCGCTGCTTACCCACGCCGACCGCTCCGCATTCGAGTTCGAGGTCGCCGTCTTGCGCGGCGAAGGCGAGCTGGTCAGCGTCTTCCGTCAAGCGGACATTCCCGTACACCTGCTCAAGGCGCACAATCGCTTCGATCCGTTCGCGCTGCAGAAGCTCACCTCACTTGCGCGGGATGGTCACTTCGACATCGTCCACTCGCACCTGTTCCGCGCCGACATCTTCGCCGCGCTGGCCGTCGCTCAGATGGGCGACCACGCGCCACTGCTGGTCTCGACGCGCCACAACGACGATCGCTTCTTCCTCAATCCGTTCGTCGGACTGGTCCACTACGGCGTCTCTGCGCGCCAGGACCTGATCATCGCCATCTCCGACCACATCGCGCGGTTCACCGTCTCACGTGGCGTCCGCTATCCGTCGCGCGTGCGACGCGTGTATCACGGCATCGAGCCGCCGGTGACCCAGTCGCTCGAACGCGAGGGGCGGCAGATCCGTCAGGAGCTGGGTGTCAAACCCGATGACTTCCTGGTCGGCAACGTCGGACGGCTAGCGGTCCAGAAAGGCCAGCGGCACCTGATTGCCGCGATGCCGTTGCTGCTCGAACGCGTCCCGCACGCCCACGCGGTCATCGCCGGACGCGGCGATCTCGAAGACTACCTGCGCGATCTGTCGCTGGAGGTCGGCGTCGCGGACCGCGTGCACGTGCTCGGCCCGCGTCGCGACGTGCCGGCGTTGATGCACGCCATGGACGTCTTCGCCATGCCCTCCATCTGGGAAGGTTTCGGCCTGGTGCTGCTGGAGGCGATGGCCGCCGGTCGGCCAATTGTCGCATCGCGCGTGGCCACCATTCCCGAGGTGGTCCTCGACGGTGAAACGGGACTACTCGTTCCGGCTGGCGATCCCGTCGCCCTGGCTGAGGCGCTGGCCGACCTCGCGCGTGCGCCCGAGAGCGCCAGGGCGATGGGCGAAGCGGGCCGACAGCGTCTGCGCCAGCGGTTCTCCATTGAGAAGATGGTCGGCGACACGGAGCTGCTGTATCGCGAGCTGATGGAGGAACGCGGACGCGTTGCCCCGCAGTTACGCGTGAGCGTGGGCGTCTGACTCGGAAAAGACTTCTAACCGATACGCGGTGTGGGCCGGTTTATGCTCACGGATCAGGCGTTCGATCATGTCACGCTCCATCGTGCTATCAGACGGAATCGTCACGCGGATATGCAGCACAGCCGGATTCGAGGGTGCCTCGGCAATGACCGGCCGCAGCCCGGTGCACACTTCGATCAGCCGTGTCAGCCCGTAGCGTGTCCCGCGCCAGCGATACAGCTCCACCGCCTCGCCCAACAAATTGCGTAGGCGACCTTCCTCCATGACGGGCCCGACGCTCACGCCCAGCCAATCCGCGAGCCAGGTCAGAAACGACGGGGGGCTCGTCCGCGCATCGAAGTACATGTCCATGTGGTCCTGCCGGTATTCGAGCGGCTCCCAGATGGACTGAAAGATCATCAGAAAGCGACCGAGAAAGTCCCCGTCGTGGAAGATGACCGGCAAGAAGTCCAGGTAACTGCTGACGGCCTCGCGCGGTAGCGGCATCGCGTAGACCGGGCGTGGCGCCGGCGCCGGCTCGAAGACAGCCGGTGGGACGGTCACCAGGTCGGGCGTTGGCTCGGGCGGAGCCGGGCGTTCTTCCGCCAACTCCGGCTCGGACGTGCCAGTGTCAACCGGCGTCGGCGCGGTGGCGACATACCGGATGACGAACGGACCGATACGGATGACGCTTCCGTGCTCCAGTTGGACCGGTTGCTCGGGCGCCAGTCGTACGTCGTTGACGAACGTCCCGTTGGCGCTGTTGCGGTCGGTCAGAATGACTGCCTGTGGGGAGACGCGCAGATCGGCGTGAGCACGCGAGACCAGCGGATCGGGCAACGGCAGCAGATTCGCGGGTGTACGCCCCATGGTCACCAGCGGGACGTTCAGCGCAAAGGTGCGGACCAGGCTACCGTCCAGGTAGACCTCCAGGTGCCCTTCTTCGGGTGCAGCGGCCGGCGTGTGCTGCGGACCTCCGCCCAGATTTCCCGAGAGCGTCAGCTCGCCGGGCGGAATGTCGTGGGTCACTGCACGAGCACCTTGTGCTGCCCCGAGCGCAGCA